>JADZBF010000294.1 GCA_020852215.1 Lysobacter sp.
AAGAAATGCTTCACTTTCCCGCTCAAACTGCGCAATTGCGCGGCGCTGACCCCGCATTTGGCGTCGGTCATGTCGCCGGTCACCGCGACCACGCGCTTCATATCCCAGCCCATCTTCTTGCCCAGCGCGTCCAGTTTTTTCTGGGAATCTTTGCGGACCAGCACGTAGACCGTGCCTTTGCGCTTGAGCAGATTGCCGACCAGGAAGCGCCCGATGAAACCGGTGGCGCCGGTAACGAAATAACTCATGTCCTCGCCCTCATGAGAATGGAACCGATGGGCCGTCGGACGGCCCGGAACCGCCTACGTTGCCAGAGCCGGCGGATCAGAACAATCGTTCCGCGCAACCCAAAGCCCGTTCGCCCCCCTTCCTCGGCCTTTCGCCGCCGCGAAACGGCGGGGTCGGCGACTCGCGGTGGCACGGCGGGCCGAATTCCGAGCGGGCGCGCGTACCGTCCCCCGTTATCGCGCGCGCAGCGACCCGGGCACCTGCGCGAGCGCCCCTGCCAGCGCGGTCGAAGGCGGTTGACCCACCTGCCGTCCCATGGTGTCATGCCGCCACCACGGGAGGATGCCAACCATGTCCGATTTGAAAGCCGCGTTCGAGAAAGCCGCCAAAGACGTCCAGAGCCTCAAAGAGCGCCCCGACAACGACACCCTGCTGCGCCTCTACGCGCTGTACAAACAAGGCGCCGACGGCGACGTGAAGGGCGACAAGCCCGGTTTCTTCGATTTTGTCGGCACCGCCAAGTACGAGGCTTGGGCCAAGCTCAAAGGCACCGGCCAGGAAGAGGCGATGAAGAAATACGTCGATATGGTCAAGAAGCTGGCCGGCTGACGCCGGCCCGCCCTGCCCATCGATGGCGAGACAAACCCGCCAACGGATTCTCGATACGTCCCTTGCGATGTTCAACACGCAGGGCGAGCCCAACGTCACCACGAATCACATCGCCGACGAGCTGGAAATCAGCCCCGGCAATCTGTACTACCACTTCCGCAACAAAGACGACATCATCGAGCAGTTGTTCGCGCGCTACGAAGAGCGCATGGACGACGCGCTGGCCGCGCCCAGCGGCCGGCTGCCGGAATTGGAAGACATCTGGCTGCAGTTGCACCTCGTGTTCGAGTGCATCTGGGACTATCGTTTTCTGTACCGCGACCTGGTCGAAATTCTCAGCCGCAACCGACGCTTGCGGATGCGTTTCGCGCGCATCCTCAAGCGCGCCGACGAACGCGCGCATTTGGTCATGCGCGGTTTGAGCCAAGCGGAAATCATGCGCGGCTCGGCCGACGAATTGAACGCGGCCGCGACGAATGTGCTGGTGTTGTCGACCTTCTGGCTGAACTACTCCGCCGCGCGCGGCGATCGCGACGAACAGACCGCGATCCGCCAAGGCATCGTGCAAGTGATGATGCTGCTCGCGCCCTTCCTGCGCGACGCCGAACGCGTTCACCTGAACACGTTGATTCGCGCCTATCGGGACTGAGCGCCGCAAGCGTCCGTTCCCCGTTTCGATCTCCGAGGGTCGCCTCCCCGCGCGAACGGCGTTATGCTGGCTCGACAGGGGGCGGCTCCACGACGGATGTCCGCATCGAAACGACGCCCAGGGACTGTGGCTTCTCTCCTTTCCTCGGCTCGCAGGCCCGGCTTAGCGCGTAGCGGCCGCAGCCCGTCTCCCGATGCGACGATCCGCTCCGAGACCGAACACGGTCGATCGGCGCGCGTCCGCGGCGATCGATTCCATCCGCTCGACTCAAAGGAACTGAACATGCACGTTTCCCTGAAAACCAGCGTCATCGTCGCCGCCATCGCTCTACTGCTCGCCGCGCCGTCCACGAAAGCCGACCCGTTCAACATCTCCCATTGTTTCCAAGACTATCGCGCATGCATCGCCTCAGGTTCCGATCCCGATTCGTGTCGGGACGAGTACTACTACTGCAGGTTCGGCTAGTACCCCGCCAGATCCTCCGGCGCGGCGATGATTCCGACGACGGAGCGCAAGGACTGAGGGCACGCCGCGTCTCCCGCATGGAACCAGCGCGAAATACCGCGAGCCGATCAACGAAACGGGTATCCACAGACGCCACCAATTCGGGCGCATCGCTCGCTGTTTTCGCAAAAAAACCTAGCGATGGCAGCAGCCAATACGGTCATCGCATTCGGGATATGCGGCGATGCCTACCGATGCCAACGTATTCCTCGAGCTGATCGTCGCCCCGGACGGCGGCCAGCGAATCACTATCTCCGGGTTTCCATCTTCAAGGAGCGATACGATGAAACGACTCTTCTCCAAAAAACCGTCGGTGACGATGATCTGCCTGCTGGCCGCGGCCCTCGGCGGCGTGATCGGCACCGCGTATGCCGCCTGTACGCCGTCCGCTATGCGCGCCTGCAGCGATGCCGCCGCAGCCTGTACCGCCAACGGCACGAATCCAGTCATCTGCGAATTCAGATACGAGAAATGCTTGGCAACGAAAGGCTGCGGCCCGATGCCCTGAGGCCCGGAACGCCCCACCACTGTGGCGGTATCGTGCGGCCGAGCGCGATACCGCCACGACGCGAACCCCCCTTAACGGCGAGCGGCATGAAGAGTAAGCTTCGATCCGCAGGGGATTTTCAATCGAAGGAATCGATCATGAAAAAGTTTCGCACGTTGACCCTCGCTGCCGCCGCTGTCGCACTGTTGTCCGGTGCGTTCGTGAGCAGCGCCGCTTCCCCGGGCGCCTGCAGCGCCTGTTCGAAAGCCTACCGGTCCTGTTTGGCCAGTGGCGGCAATTTCTACACCTGCTACGAGCGCTACGAGACCTGCCTGTACAACGCAGGCTGCATGGTGCCCTGATTCGAGCGCACGCTCGTCCTCGCAACGCGTTCGCGGACAGAGTCCTCTGACGCGAACGCCGTACGGCGCTTTGAGTCGCCGTCGTGCGCACGGCGCCGATGATCTCAAGCTGATCGCCGACCGATGCGGATCTCGTTTCGATGACGAGCTGTTTCGAAGATCAGCATGCTTCGAAGACCAGCATGCTTCGAAGACGAGCACGTTGCTCGATCTTGGCCTATGCATCGGGACGCCCGGTCCTCGGGCGTCTTATTCCGTTAGATCATTCGTCGAAAGGAACCGAAGATGAACGTACTGCCGAAAACCAGCGTTTTCGTCGTCGCGATCGGCATGCTGCTGGCCGCGTCGTCCAGCAAAGCGGACCCCATCCAGAACTATCAATGCGCGCAAGAGTGGCGGGAGTGCCGGGCCGCCGGTTACGACCAGGATTTGTGCCGAGACAACTATTGGTATTGCATGTACGGCTACTATCCTGTCAAAGGTTCGATGACCGGCATCCCGGGCGAAGCGCGAAAAGATTGATGAGTCTCGCCCTTCCGAGCATCAGGACAGCAACGTCCTTCGCGCTCGGTGGCTAGCCGGATCGAAACGGGCGCCTTTCGGCGCCCGTTTCTTGTTGAGCTTCCGAT
>JADZBF010000295.1 GCA_020852215.1 Lysobacter sp.
CGCGCGCGCACCGACAAGGGATGCGGCGCGGATTCGTCGCCGATCAATCCGATCGGCGGCTCAGGCTCGGCTCGAGTCGGCTCGCTTCGAGTCGGCTCAGGTCGAGTCGGTTCGCTTCGAGTGGGGACAGGCGGTCTCGGCGCCTGTGGAGCAGGCTTCGGCGGCGACGATGGACGCACACCCACGGGCGCGGCGGGCGCCGATGCGGTCTCCATCGGCGGATCTTCGTCGTCGTGTTCGTCTTCGCGACGTCCGGTCAGGGTACGCAGCGCATTGAGCGCGGCGTTCCAAGCGCGATCGACCAAGCCGGCGCGTTGCGCGGTGACGACGCGCACCTGATCTTTCGCCATCATCCGCGCGAGGCTGTCGAGCGAATGTTCGCCGACGCGCTGGCCGCGCTGGTTGACGAACAAGGCGTTGCCCGTGACCGGGCTGAACCAGGACATGCGGCGACGCACCACATCGCCTTGTTGATTGGTGACGAACTCGATCCACGTGCCGAACGGCAGCAGGCGCAGTTGTTCGTAGCATTCCTCTTCTTGCGGGCTGCGCGCCGGCAGCTCTTCTTTCTTCGTTTTCGCCGATTCCTCGCCCAGGCGCACGCGCGCCTTGAGCTTCATGGTCAGCTCGGTGCGCGATTCGCCTTCCTCGTCGTCGAGTCGCTGGCCGCTGGACAGGCGCCGTGCGATGACATCGGCTTCGTCCTCGTGATAACCCACGAGTTTGAGCGCGGACTCGATGTGCTGCTTCAGTTCCGGATCTTCGACACTCGGATCCGGCAACGTGCACGCGGCGACGATCTTGCGGGTGAAATCGATTTGGCGCCGCCACTCTTCCGAGCCTTCGCCTTGACGCAAATAGGTCAGCGTCAGCACGTCCGCCCACGCTTGCTTGAGCAGCGCGCGCGTGAATTTCGGCAGTTGCTGCTCGCCGAGAATCTCGTCGAGCACTTTCGTCGCGCGTTGTTTGGCGACTTCGAGTTTTTCCTTGCCGCGCGCGGCTTCGACGTGACGGCGTTCGAGCGTTTCGGCGCGTTTGACGTGCTGCGCGATATGCGCCTGCAGGTCCTTGTTGCTTTGTTCGAAAACCGCGACATCGCCTTCGTAATTCTTCACCGCATGGGTGACAGCCTCTTGCAGCGGCGCGAGCAATTGCGGGTCGAAATCGTCTTCGCCCAACCATTTCGCCGCCGTTTCCGACACCGTGTTGAGCAATTGCCGCGCCGGATGGTTCGGGCGCACGAAGAACGCGCGATCCTGCAGCGCCACGCGCAGCAGCGTGAGCTGCAGGCGTTTGATCAAGGCGGTGGCGGGCGCGTCCTCGCGAATCTCGGTCTGCAGGTGTTTGTACAGCAGATCGATCAGTTCGAAGGTGTCGTTATCGGCCGGCGACAGTTCCATCGCGCGCCCGGTTTGTTGCCGCGCCTGCGCCAACAGCGAGTGTTTGATGTCGGAAAGATTCACCGCGCCGGCGGTGCCGGGCAAATCGGGGTCGGCGCTGAAGCGATTGAGCGCAGAAAGCACGTCGTTGGTGGCCAACGGCGTGCCCGACACTTGCCCGGGCATCATCGGCCGCTGATGGATGCGACGGTGGTTGGACAGCAGCTTCTGCAGATCCTGGTAGGCGGCCTGCTCGTCGACTTGCTCGGTCTGCGCGATCGGCTGCCCCATCCAGTTGGTGAAGGGCCGATGCGGGTCATAGCGCGGCGCCGCGCCGCCCGCGGACGCATCGCCCATCGCGGACGACATGCCGGGCGACAACGGCCCGCCGCCACCGTACGACGGCGGTCGGCCGCGACGACCGCCGTCGCCGCGCGATGGCGCATCGTTGCGGCCCATGCCGAAATCGTCTTCGGGGGCGTCGCCGTCGTCCCCCGCGCTGCCTTGTATCGCAGCCTTGGTCCGCATCGGCACGTAGCTGAGGCTGGGCAGGATGCCTTCCTCGACCAACAGCATGTCCAGCTTTTCGCACAGGCCGGTGTAAGCGCCCATCACCTTGCGGTCGAAGATGCGATAGAACAGCAGGCGCTGTTCCTGCGGCAATTGCAGGGTCTCGCTGGCGTGCCGCATCGCGCGGCACAGCGCTTGCGGGCCGAGCGGCAAACGCTCGCTGTCGAAGGCGGGAGCCGCGGCGAGCACGCCGAAACGTTGCCCCAGCAGATGCAGCACCAGGTTCGCGCGCGATTCCTGACGCGAAGCGACTTCGTGCAGCACCGCGCCTTCGTCCATCACCTCCTGATCGACCAGGGTGAGGTTCTGGAACGTCACCCGCGTCGTGCTGGACGTCGTCGAGGCGCTCAGCGACGCGAGCTGCGCGGGCGCGCGCAGCGCGGCGAGGCCGTTTTCGAGCAATTGCATGAAGCGCGGCACGAAATCGTGCCGGTTCAGACGGACCACGCGCAGGGTCTGCATGTGATCGGCGGAGCCGTAGACGCCGTGCCGCTCCGCCATGCGGAAGAGTTCTTCCTCGAATTCGCTGACCGCGGCCACCAACAGCGGTTCGAGTTCGCCCGAGAACAGGCCCAGCGCCCGCTCCAGCGTCCGCCGCACCCGCCGCGGCAAACCGGCGGTGACCAGCGTCATGTGCGAATTTGGAGCCTGCGGCGACATCGGAGGGGCCATATCCAGTCTTCGAAAGTGCGGCGAGAAAGTGCGGCGCGAAGTGTTAACGGGTTCGCGTTTCTTCGCATGCTACCGGGCAACCCGCCCGATCCGGTAGCGCTCGCGCGAAACGCGCAGGGCGCATCATCGTCGAAAGCCCTCGTCCAGGAACAGCCCGATCACGTCGTTGGCGAAGCGCAGGCCGATCTCGGTGGGCCGCCAGTGGTCGCCCGGGGCGTCGCCGACGGCGTCCGGCGCGAGCCAACCTCGGTCGCGCGCTTCGGCCAGCGGCGCCGCGATCGCGTCCCGGTCCAGGCCCGTGCGGGCCTCGAAATGCCCGAGTTCGAAGCCTTCCACCAGCCGAAGCGCATTGAGCATGAACTCGAAGGGGCGATGCTCCGGGGCGATATCCCGGTCTTCGGCGATGGCGGCGGCGGTGCCCGCGGCCGCTAAAAACGCCGTGGGATGCTTGATTTTGCTGCGCCGCAAAATGCGGTCGGCGGGGGCCTCGCCGTCGGCGCTGGCGGCACGACCGGCAGGCAGGCTGATCTTGCCGTGCGCCCCCGCGCCCACGCCGAGGTAATCGCCGAAGCGCCAGTAATTGAGGTTATGCGCGCAGGACTGCCCGGGCCGCGCGTAGGCGCTGATCTCGTACTGCGCATAGCCCGCCGCGGCCAGCGCGCGCTGACAGGCCTCTTGCATGTCCCAGGCCAGATCCTCGTCGGGCACGCCGTCCGGCGGACGCGCCGCGAACAGGGTGTTCGGCTCCAACGTGAGTTGGTAATGGCTGATATGGCTCGGACCGAGCGCGACGGCCTGGGCGATATCGTCTTCGGCCATCGCCAACGTTTGTTCGGGTAGCGCGTACATCAGATCGAGATTCAAACGCTCGAAGCCCGCATCCTGCGCGAGCTTGATCGCGGCCCGCGCTTGACCGGCATCGTGGATGCGGCCGAGACGCCGCAAACAACCGTCGTCGAAACTCTGCACGCCGAAGGACAGGCGATTCACCCCCGCGCGCGAATAATCCTCGAAACGCCCGTGCTCGGCGGTGCCGGGGTTGGTTTCGAGCGTGATTTCGCAGCCCGGCGCGAAACGCAGTCGCGCGCTCGCCGCCTGCAGGAAGCGGTCGATCGCCGCCGCGGGGAACAAACTCGGCGTACCGCCGCCGAAAAAGACGCTGTGGATGGTGCGCCCCCACACCAGCGGCAGGTCGGCATCGAGATCGGCGATCAGCGCGTCGACATACGCCTCGAACGGCGGTGCGCCGCCGCGCGCCTCGTGCGAGTTGAAATCGCAGTAAGGGCATTTGCGCACGCACCACGGCAGATGCACGTACAGCGCGAGCGGCGGCAGCGATAGCATCGACGCGCTCAGCGCAGGGCCTCGTGCAGGCGCGCGCGCAGCGAGGCCAGCGCGCGCGCGCGATGGCTGATGCGATGCTTCGTCGCCGCATCGAGTTCGGCCGCACCCATCGCGCACACCGGATCGAAGAACACCGGGTCGTAGCCGAAGCCTCCGTCGCCGCGCGGCGCATGCAGAATGCGGCCTTCCCATACGCCCTGGGCGATCAAGGGCTGCGGGTCGTCGGCATGGCGCAGCAAGGCCAGCACGCTGACGAAACGCGCGCCGCGACGCGCATCGGGCACATCGCGCAGCGCATCCAGCAATTTGCGGATATTCGCCTCGGCATCACCGTGGCCGCCGGCGTAGCGCGCGCTGTACAGCCCGGGCGCGCCGTCGAGCGCATCAACACACAGCCCCGAATCGTCGGCGAGCGCGGGCAAACCGGTCGCACGGCTGGCGTGCCGCGCTTTCAGCAGCGCGTTCTCGACGAAGGTGAGCCCGGTTTCTTCCGCATCCTCGACGCCGAACTCGGTTTGCGCATGCAAATCGATCCCCGCGTCGCCGAGCAATGCGCGCAATTCCGCGAGTTTGCCGGCGTTGCTGCTGGCCAGCACGAGTTTCATCCGCGCGGCTCCAGCAAATCCCAGCGATTGCCGTACGGGTCTTCGAACACCGCGACGATGCCGTAATCCTCTTCGCGCGGCGCTTCGACAAACCGCACGCCCTTGGCGCGCATCGCGGCGTGATCGCGATGGAAGTCGTCGGTGTAGAGGAAATACCCGACGCGCCCGCCGGTTTGATCGCCGATGCGCGCGCGCTGCGCGTCGTTCGCGGCTTGCGCGAGCAATATTCCGGTCTCGGCGCCGGGCGGCGCCACCACGACCCAGCGTTTGCGCGGATTGCCCGGCGCGGCTTCGCGCGGGCTGTCTTCGCGCAACTCGAAACCCAACGCGTTCACGTAAAAATCGATCGCGCGGTCGTAGTCGTCGACCACCAGCGCGAAGCATGCGATGCGACGCGCGTTCATCGCCGCCGCGTCCTAGGGCCTGTTAACGCTATTTGGGTACATTGCGCGGCCATGCCGAGGGCGCGCGGCAAGGAAAAGCGAGGGAGTGGATGTCGATCCATGACTGAGCGATGACGCCGCGGCGCGCCCTCGGCATGGCCGCCCGTTGGGTTGCGTTTCAGCGGCCTGCCAGCGCGCGCGGATCGCTTGACCTTGCCACCAGCAAGGCGCGGCGCGCCCCGCGCGCGCTGGCAGGCCGCTGAATTCGCAACGCAATGCACCCAAATAGCGTTAACAGGCCCTAGCATCATTCGGCGAGCGCGGCGCGCTGGGCCGCGAGCAATTCGGCGACGCCGGTTTCGGCCAGCGTCAACAGCGCGTCGAGTTCGCCGCGACGGAACGCGTGGCCTTCGGCGGTACCCTGCACTTCGATGAAACCGCCGCCGTCGTTCATCACCACGTTCATGTCGGTGTCGCAGTCGCTGTCTTCGGCGTAATCCAAATCCAGCACCGGCACGCCGCGATAGATCCCGACCGATACCGCGGCCACTGCGCCGTGCAGCGGATCGCGCGTCAGATCGCCGCGCGCGCGCAGCCAGCGCACGGCATCGGCCAACGCGACATAGGCGCCGGTGATGGCGGCGGTGCGCGTGCCGCCGTCGGCCTGCAGCACGTCGCAATCGAGGGTGATGGTGCGTTCGCCCAAGGCTTGACGATCGACGCAGGCGCGCAAGGCGCGGCCGATCAACCGTTGGATTTCGAGCGTGCGCCCGCCCTGTTTGCCGCGCGCGGCTTCGCGATCGCTGCGGGTGTGGGTGGAACGCGGCAACATGCCGTATTCGGCGGTGACCCAGCCTTCGCCTTTGCCGCGCAGGAAACCCGGCACTTTGTTGTCGACGCTGGCGGTGCACAGCACGCGGGTTTCGCCGAACGCGACCAACACCGAACCTTCGGCATGACGGGTAAACCCACGTTGGATCGACACCGGGCGCATCTGCTCGGGTCGTCGGCCACTGGGGCGCTGGATCGTACTCATGATGCTGTACTCATGATCGCGCACTCATGATCGTGGTCATTCGCGGGCCTGCTGCAGGGCGCGGCAGTTTAGCATCGGCGCGACGGGGCCCGCGGGTGCGGCGTTTCATCGATGCGGCGTTCGCGCCCCGTCGATGCCTTGCTGCGGCGGTGGACGCCGGGTCTTGACGCCGCGCAAAACGAACGAACGCGCGCGCCCCCACGATGCGGGAGAATAGACCCCACCACGCATCCCCCAGGAACCGCCCATGATCCGCAGCATGACCGCCTACGCCTCCGGCGAGCGCAACCTCGACACCGGCACGCTCGCCTGCGAATTGCGCGCGGTCAATCACCGCTTCCTGGAAATCGGCACGCGCATGCCCGAAGAATTGCGCGCGCTGGAACCGGCGATGCGCGAACGCATCGCCTCGCGCATCTCGCGCGGCAAGCTCGATCTCGCCCTGCGCCTGCGCCCCCACGAACACGACGAAACCCTGCATCTGAATCCGGCGCTGGTCTCGCGCTTGGGCGCGTTATCGCGCACGCTGATGGAGCATTTCCCGACGCTGCGCGTGGAGATGACCGAACTGCTGAAATTCCCGGGCGTATTGCATATCGACGCCACCGACCCGGCCGCGCTGCAGGCCGAAGCGATGGCGCTGCTGGACGCGGTGTTGGACGAATTCATCGCCGCACGCACGCGCGAAGGCGCCAATCTGGCCAGCGTGATCCTCGAACGCGTCGATGCGATCGCCCAACGCGCCGCCGAAGCGCGCGCACTGATGCCCACCATTCGCGCCGGCCAGCGCCAGAAGTTGGAGCAGCGGCTCGCCGATCTGCCGCAACCGCTCGATCCCGGTCGCTTCGAACAGGAATTGGTGCTCGGGCTGCAGAAACTCGATGTGGACGAAGAATTGGATCGTCTGGACAGCCATATCGTCGAATTGCGTCGCGTGCTGTCGCAGAAAGAGCCGGTCGGTCGTCGTCTGGATTTTCTGCTGCAGGAATTCAATCGCGAAGCCAACACCTTCGGCTCGAAATCGGTGGATGCGCGCACGTCGGCGCTGGCGGTGGATCTGAAGGTGTTGATCGATCAGATCCGCGAGCAGGTGCAGAACCTCGAGTAGCTCGGTCGAAGTCGCGCGTTCGGCGTCGCTGGCGCCCGCGGCTGGCGCCCGGGCGGCGACTGCCGCACAATCCCGCCTCCCCAGGCGCCCACCGTCCCTTTCGACCGACCCCAACCGAGCCCGAGCCGAGCCCGTATGCGCGGAACCCTCTTCATCGTCGCGGCACCGTCCGGCGCCGGGAAATCCAGCATCGTCAACGCCTGCCTCGCGCGCTTTCCGGATATCGCGCTGTCGATCTCGTTCACCTCGCGCGCCATGCGCCCGGGCGAACGCCATGCGCAGCATTATCACTTCGTCGCCAAAGACGAATTCCAGCGGATGATCGACGCCGGCGATTTCTTCGAATGGGCCAACGTCCACGGCGATCTGAAAGGCACCGCGCGGCAATCGGTGGAACCGCAATTGGCCGCGGGGCGCGACGTGTTGTTGGAGATCGATTGGCAGGGCGCGCAGCAGGTGCGCAAGCACGTGCCCGACGCGATCGGCGTGTTCATTCTGCCGCCGTCGCGCGAAGCGCTGGAAGAACGCATGCGCAAGCGCGGCCAGGACACCGAAGCCACCATCGCCACGCGTCTGGCCAACGCGCGCGAGGAAATGTCGCACTACGCCGAATTCGATTACGTGATCGTCAACGAAGTGTTCGAGACCGCGGTGGACGAGATGTGCGCGATCTTCACCGCCAGCCGTCTGCGGCGCGACGCGCAGGCGGAACGGCACCGCGCATTGATCGAAGGCCTGCTCGCGAAAGACGCGCGCTGACGCGCGATCGAAGCACGATCGAAGCACGATCGAAGCACAATAGAAGTAGGATCGAAACGCAGTCGAATCGGGTCGAAACGCGATTTTTCGGATCGTTTCGATCGCCCACCGAATTCGCCCCATGATCCGCATCGCGCTCGCGATGCGGGCCTTGCGCGGTCGATATCGAAGTTCGATCGGCATTCCGATGCAAAGACCGCCAAAACGATGGGCCGTCTTTCGACGGCCCATCGGGCGGCACGGAGGTTGCGGCTCGAAGGCCGCCGTTCGACGCGAACGGCGATGCCTCAGACCATGACCGATTTCGGCCGGGTCTGGTTTTCGTCTCGCAGGATCGGCGAATCGATCAAATCGTTCCGCGGCTGTTGCGGCTGCTGCGGTTGCGCCTGCTGGGCGGCCTTCTCGTTCGCCATCCGCGTGCTTTGATCGAGCGTCTGCGAGGTGGCCTGGCTGACGTCGAGGAAGGCGCGTCTGGCCTCGGGCGCCCACGGATCGTTGCCCTGCACCGCGATCAGGCCTTCGCCGTTTTTGCTGCGGGCAACGTGATCGATCTGGGTCAAGCCGCTCAACTTGGCATCGACCGCGAGCGCACCCGCCGCGCGTTCGAGCTCTTCGCGCGACTTGAAGCCGCCGTTCGGACCCAGTTGCTCCAGGTTCGTCAGCGCCTGGGTGTACAGCCGGTTGTCCGGGTGGCCGGCCTGATTGATTTGCGGCGCCGGTTCGGGCGGAGCACGGTCGGGCGAGGTCGGCGGAATCGGCTGCTGCGGGTTGTGGCCGGTCGGCGCATCCGGAGTCGGTTGGGCGGGCGGCGC
>JADZBF010000296.1 GCA_020852215.1 Lysobacter sp.
GAAGTGGAAGACGAACTCGGCAACAAGGGTTGGATTTCGTCGACCTTGATCGAACTCTCGCGTTGATCGAACGCGTTCGTCGATCGCACGCGGGCCGTTAGCGCCGCGACATCGTCATGCGGGACCGCGAAGGGCGCCTTGGCGCCCTTCGTGCTTTCTGCGCGCTTTGGCGCCCTTCGTGTTATCTGCGCCTCGGCGCCCTTCGTGTTATCTGCACTTCGACATCGACGCCGAGGGATCGATTCCGCACGACCGTCACGCATCGCGCGCGTCGCCGCGTAGCGACGGCTTCAGGAATACGATTTCTTGAGCATTCGTTTTCCGTCGCCCGCCGCTACTCTTGGCGGATGGAAAACATTCGCCGCTCATGGACGCTTTCCGCGCTTGCGCTCTGCGCATCGCTCGCGACGCAGGTCGCGTCCGCATCGGAACCGCTGAAGAGTCCCGCGCTCGATGCGAACGACGCGCAGCGCATCGCGATCGACGGCGCGATCGACGACGCCGCATGGGCGAACGCGGCGGAGATCGAACTGCAATACGAAAACAGTCCGGGCGATAACATCCCGGCGTCGGTGCGCACGGTCGCGAAGGTGCTGTACACCGATGAGGCGCTGTACATCGGATTCGTTGCCGACGATCCGAAGCCGGAACAAATCCGCGCTTACCTGCGCGACCGCGACGCGCTGTACGAAGACGATTTCATCGGTCTGCAGCTCGATACCTTCGACGACCAACGCCGCGCCTACGAATTCTTCATCAACCCGGTCGGCGCTCAGGCCGACGGCGTGCGCGAGAACGACGCCGACAACGGCGACAACGCCTGGGACGGGCTGTGGACCAGCGCCGCGCGCATCACCGATCGCGGGTACGAAGCGGAAATGCGCATCCCGTTCGCGACGCTGCGCTTCGACGGCGGCGCCGGCCCGCGTCGCTGGGGCCTGCGGCTGATGCGAATCCGGCCGCGCGATTACCTCTACGTCTATTTCAACGAGCCGCGCGAACGCGGGGCCGCTTGCGACCTGTGCGCGATGCGCAAGATCGAAGGCTTCGCCGATGTGCGTCGCGGCCGCAATCTCGAAATCGCGCCGACGCTCACCGTGCGTCATACGCAAACCCGGGACACGCGCGCCGGGCGTCGCGAATGGCGCAGCGACGACGGCACCGAGATCGAACCTGGCCTCGACGTCGCCTGGGCACCCACGCCGAATCTCACTTTCAACGGCACGCTCAACCCCGATTTTTCGCAGGTCGAATCCGATAACGCCCAGCTCGATCTCAGCTCCAACTTCGCGCTGTTCTTCCCGGAAAAACGCCCGTTCTTTCTCGAAGGCGCGGATTATTTCAATACGCCGCTGGACGTGATCTACACGCGCCAGATCGCCGACCCCGATATCGGCGCGCGCGTCACCGGTCGCAGCGGCCGACAAGCCTACGGCGTGGTCGCGGCGCGCGATGCGACCACGCAACTGTTGATTCCCGGCCCGCTCGGCTCGTCGATCCGGCAACTCGATCGAAGCGCGAACGTGTTGCTGGTTCGCTATCGTTACGATCTCGATGCGCATACCAGCCTCGGCGCGGTCGCCACCTATCGTGGTGGCGACGGCAGCGGCGGCGACTATCGCAATGCGCTGGCGGGTGTGGATGCGCGTTGGCAGAACGGCGGCCACACACTCACCGCGCAATGGTTACGCAGCGATTCGCGATATCCCGCGGGCTTTCGCGACGGCGATGCGACGCCCGCCGGCAACGCGCTCGATGCCCAGTACGGTTACAGCGACAGCCGTTGGGACATCGCGCTGGGGCACACCCGCATCGCCCCGGGGTTCAGCGCCGACTTGGGATTCATCGGGCGGGTCGGATATCGCAAAACGCTGCTCGCCGCCGGACGCTCGTGGTACGGACGCGAAGGCGCGAAGATCAACCGTGTGTTCGCTTACGCCGATTGGGACATCACACACGCCAGCGACGGCCGCTTGCTCGAACGCGAACTCGAAGGCCGTGTTGAGCTGGCCGGTCCGCTGCAATCCACGGCGCGTCTCTCCGGCTTGCGTCGTGCGCGTTTTTGGGACGGCCGCCTCTTCGACGAAGCATGGCTTTCGCTTTACGGCGAAGCCACGCCGCTGCCCGGCGCGATCGTGTCGCTGACCTTGCGCGCAGGCGATCAACTCGATTTGCTCGCATCGCGCGTCGGGCGCGTCGAGGAATGGCAGCCGACGCTGTCGCTCGACATCGGCCGCGGCACGCACTTCGAAATGAGTTACACCGAACAGCGCCTCGACCGCGACGGCGGCACCGCCTACCGCGCGACGATTCTCGATGCGCGCTTCGCGTGGCAATTCGACCCGCGGCAACGCCTGCGGCTCTCGGTGCAAGGCACCGATATCCAACGCGACCGCGACATCTACGCCGCACCCGTCGCCGCGCGCAACCGCGACCTCGCCGCGCAAGCGCTGTACGCGTATCGCCTCAACCCGCGCACCGGCCTGTACCTGGGCTACTCGCACGGCGGCTACTCCGACGACGGACAACGCACATTGACCGACCGCAGCCGCAGCGTATTCCTGAAACTCGGCTACGCGTGGCAGCCCTAGCGCGAGCCACGAACCGCACCACCCGCATCTGTAGGAGCGCCGGAAGGCGCGACCAACGCTTACGGCGAAGCGTATCCCGGGTAAGGCCGAGGGCCGCACCCAGGGGCGTTTGGTGAAGCGTTGCTCATGCATCCCGGGTGCGCGCTTTGCGCTTACCCGGGCTACGCAACTGTGTTAATTAAGTGGTGGATGCGCGTTAACGTAGCGCAGGCACGTGGCCAATACCACGATGCGGGGTCGGCTTGAACGAATTGTTAGCCGCCACCTGAGAACGCCGAATAAATACCACCGTTCTTCTCTATTAGTGCCTGCTTGGAAATTCTCTGTGCGACCCATTGCGTAGATGGGCGATATCGCCCGAGCCGAAATAGTTCCTTGCCACCAAAGTCAATAAACACTGGCGCAGTGGCTGAATACCAGACCTCGCGCGGACGCTTCCAGCAAAAAAAATGGTGGCCGCGATAGTCTGCCGCAATCTCTTGAGCAATCTTGTCTGCGCGGTGCATCTCAACCATGCTTGAGTCAGGCGTAGATTCAGATCTCCGCCAGAACGCGTTAGCAAGCGGATGAAAGAACACAACATCCTCAAGTAATTTTGACTCCGGGTGGGGCAATAGATGTGGAACTAACTCAAACTGATTCGTGAATGGTTTGCCATCAACGATCCAGATCATGTTCTTGTAGAAGTGTTCCCGGGACCTCATTTCCTCAAGCGGCATTGCAGAGTGTTGTAGTTCTATAATCAGTCCTCGGGCAGTTTTGACGTCAGCGACGTGTTTTTCGCCTGTTACCTCATCAAAGTGCACAATTTCCTGCATTGTCTCAGGGAAGCTTGACTTCCACGCCCGATGCCACTCAGTTTCATTCTCCCACCATGGGTCACAGTGCCGTCTTCCGTGATGTGCCCAATGCCACATTAGTTGCGAGCCACATTTTGATAAAGCGGATTGACCGCAAATAGGACATGTTCCGCGAACGCCTGGTTGAGGTCGGCTGCGAGTGCCATTAACAAGAGCGAATTGCATGGGGAGTATGCCTAAGGCAGCTAACTACGTTTTATACCCCGTATGAATCGCCACAATCCCCGCCGTTAGATTCTTGTACGAACAACGCGCGAAACCTGCGGCTTCCATCATCGTTTTGAGTTCGTCCTGCGGCGGATGCTTGCGGATGGATTCGGCGAGATACTGGTAGCTGTCGCTGTCGTTGGCGAACAACTTGCCCAGGCGCGGCAGCACCTGGAACGAATGGAAGTCGTAGATCGGTTTGAACCACTCGGCGGTGACTTCGGAGAATTCCAGCACGCGGGCTTGACCGCCGACTTTCAGCACGCGGTGCATCTCGCGGAGGGCGGCGTCCTTGTCGGTGACGTTGCGCAGGCCCAAGGCGATGGTGACGAGGTCGAAGCAGGCGTCGGGGAA
>JADZBF010000297.1 GCA_020852215.1 Lysobacter sp.
GCTGCGTTGCGCGGACGCGCTGCCGGAGAATCCCGCGAGACATGCCGCGAAGCAGGCGACCGCAACGGCCGCCGCGACAGTAGGCGCGAATTTGGAGACCAAAAGCGACGCGACCAGCGATGCGACCCGCGGCGCGGCCTTCGTCGTTCGCGGCGAGCGCATTTCCCGCCGCATCAGTCTTGCGGAATGCCCGGATTGGGCACGTCGCGCCCCGCCACTTGGACGATGCGCAGATCGTCGCTGTCGATCTGCAGCGCGGTGAGCTTGCCGCCCCAGACCGCGCCGGTGTCGATGGCGTGGATGCCGTGGCCGAGGAACAGGCCCAACGTGGACCAATGCCCGCACACCACTTTCAGATCACGCGCGGCGTGGCCGGGCACTTCGTACCACGGGTACAACCCGGGCACCTGCGTGCCGGGCGCACCTTTTTCGTTGAACGCGATCTTGCCGCGCGGCGAGCAATAGCGCAGACGCGTGAAGATATTGATGATGGCGCGTTCGCGTTCGATCCCACGCAGCGCGGGCGTCCATGCGGGAAAATCGCCGTACATATTCTTCAGAAGTTTGCGATAGCCCTCGCCGTGCAAACGTCGCTCGACCTCGCGCGCGTGTTTTTCCGCCAGCGCGCTGGTCCATTTCGGCGCGAGCCCGGCGTGCAGCATCATCCATCCGCGTTCGCGGTCGCTGTGCAGCAGCGGTCGGTGCCGCAGCCAATTCACCAGAACGTCGCGGTCGTCGGCGAACAGCACCCGCTGCAGATCCGAATTCACTTTGCGTTGGTCGTCGGGCGTGCGCTCGGCGATCGCCAGCAGCGACAGATCGTGATTGCCCAGCACCACCACGCAGTTCGCGCGCAGCGAATGCACGAGCCGCAAGGTCTCCAGCGATTCGCCGCCACGGTTGACCAGATCGCCGCAGAACCACAGCGTGTCCTGCGCGGGGTCGAAGCGGATTTTCTCAAGCAGGCGCTGGGTCGGCCCGTAGCATCCCTGCAGATCGCCGATCGCCCAGATCGCCATCAAGCGCCCCCGCGCGCGCCGCGATGGGCGCGATGTCGAAGAAGTCGGGAGATGCGGCCGAAATGAGCGCTCATGCGGGCGTCAATGCAGCATGCGCGGAATGCACAGCACGAATTGCGGAATCTGCGCTTGGAATTCGGTGCCGTCGTCGGTGCGCATGGTGTAGCTGCCTTCCATAGTGCCGAACGGCGTTTTGAAGAAGGTGCTGGAGGTGTATTCGAAACGCTCGCCCGGGCGCAGCCGCGGTTGTTCGCCGATCACGCCCTCGCCGGTGACTTCGCGCGGAAAGCCGATCGCGTCGACGATCAGCCAGCGACGGCCGATCAAACGCGCCGGCACCGAACCTTCGTTGCGGATGCCGATGGTGTAGGCGAAGTAATACAACTCCTCGTCCGGTTTCGACTGTTCCGGCAAATAGCGGGTCGCGATGTCGATAGCGATGTCGTGGTCGGTCTTGTCGTCCATGCCGCCAGTGTAAGAGCGTCGTCGAACTCTCGCCAGACTCTCGCGCGCGAACGCGTCGGCGCGTGGGCGTGGGTTAACGGACCGGCGTCGCGCTCGCCGAAATGTTGGCGAGGCGGACGAAATCGGCCACGGCCAAGCGTTCGGCGCGGTTTTGCGGGTCGATGCCGGCGGCGACGATGGTCTCGGTCTCGCATACGCCGCCGAGCGCATTGCGCAGGGTTTTGCGGCGTTGCCCGAAGGCCGCGCGGACGACGGCTTCGAAGCGCGCGGGATCGTCGATGCCGATGCGATCCGCGGGCTTCGGCACCAGACGCACGACCGCCGAATCCACTTTCGGCGGCGGTCGGAACGCGCCCGGGGGTACTTTGAACAGCGCGGTCACGTCGCAATACGCCTGCAACATCACGCTGAGCCGGCCGTAGACCTTGCTGCCGGGCGGGGCGGCCATGCGATCGACCACTTCTTTTTGCAACATGAAATGCATATCGCGGATCGATTCGGCGTACGCCAGCGCATGGAACAGAATCGGCGACGACAAGTTGTAGGGCAGATTGCCGACCAGTCGGAACGGCACGCCTGCGGCGAGCGTGCCGAAATCGACGTTCATCACGTCGGCATGGATCAAGGTCAGTTCGCCGTGCGCGCTCGCGGCGGCGCGCAGCGGTTCGAGCAGATCGCGGTCGAATTCGATCGCGGTCAGCGCACCGTGACGGTCGAGCAGCGGAAAGGTCAGCGCGCCTTGCCCGGGGCCGATTTCGACGAAGCGATCGTCCGGTTTCGGGTCGATCGCCAGCAGCATTTTCTCGATCACGCCGCGTTCGTGCAGGAAGTGCTGCCCGAGGCCTTTTTTCGCGGGTTTGTCGAAGGCGACGGCAACGTCGTCGCCGTGCCTCTGCGGTTCGCGGCGCGTCATGCCCGCGATCCTTCGCCGTCGCGCGCGGCGCGCAGGCGCGCGAGGCGGGTGCAGGTATCGATGGCGGCGAACAGACTGGACGGATCGGCGACGCCGCGGCCGGCGAGTTCCAGAGCAGTACCGTGATCGACCGCGACGCGCGGGTAGGGCAGGCCGAGCGTGAGATTCACCGCGCGCTCGAAGCCGCTGTATTTCAGGACCGGCAGGCCTTGATCGTGGTACATCGCCAGCACCGCGTCGGTCTCGCGCAGTTTCGCGGGCAGGAAGGCGGTGTCGGCCGGCAACGGGCCGATGAGCTGCATGCCTTCGCCGCGCAAGCGCTCCAGCGCCGGATTGATCGTGTCGATTTCTTCCCGCCCCAAATGACCGTCTTCGCCCGCATGCGGGTTCAAGCCGAGCACCGCGATCCGCGGCGCGTCCAGGCCGAAATCGCGCGTCAACGCGCGGTGCAGGATGCGTAGCGTGCGTTCCAGACCATCGGCGGTGATCGCGTCGGCCACCGCGCGCAGCGGTAGATGCGTGGTGGCGAGCGCGACGCGGACGATGTCGTTCGCGAGCATCATCACCACCTCGCAGCCGGCGTGTTGCGCCAGCAGTTCGGTGGTGCCGGTGTAGGGAATGCCGCCGTCGTTGATCGCGGCCTTGTGCACCGGCCCGGTGACCAAGCCGTGGCAGAGGCCTTGCTCGCAGGCGCCGGCGGCGGTTTCCAGCGCGGCGAGGGTGGTGCGCGCGTTGCGCGGTTCGGGGCGACCGAACGCGACGCGATCGCGCTGGGGAATTTCGACGTGGGCCAAGCGTCCGGGTCCGGCCGCGGACGGATCGTTCGGCGAAATCAGCCGCAGCGGCAGGCCGATGGCCTCGGCGGCGCGCAGCAGGTTGTCGCGGTCGCCGTAGACCACCAGATCGGCGTCCCAGGCGCGCTGCGCGGCGCGCACGCACAATTCCGGGCCGATGCCCGCGGGTTCGCCCGGCACCAGCGCGAGCCGGGGCCGGAAGGCGATATCGATCGAACGATCCGTGTGAGCGGACACGTGGCCGGCCTCGGACTGGGGGGCGCTTTGGGGTGCGCGTTCGCCGACGCTCAGCCGGCGTTGCCGTCTTCGTTGCCGACGCGGATGTCGATGAAAGCTTCGCCGCGCAGTTCGCGCAGGAAGCGGTTCCATTCGTCTTCGAGTTTGCGCTGGCCGATGCTTTCGCGGATTTCGGAGCGGCTGTTCTCGTCGGTGGCGTTGACTTGGCGGCTGCCGACACGCTGCAGGATGTGCCAACCGGCCTGGGTTTTGAATGGCTCGGACACTTGGCCGTCGGCCAGCGCCGTCACCGCGGTGCCGAATTCGCTGCCGTAGTCGTCCTGCGCGAACCAACCCAAGTCGCCGCCGCGCGATTTGCTCACGGCGTCATCGGAGGATTTGGCGGCGATTTCGCCGAAATCGGCGCCGCCGACGACGCGCGCGCGCATCGTTTCCAAACGCGCCTTGGCCGCGGCGTCGTTGGTGTCTTCGTCGGCGCGGATCAGGATGTGCCGGGCTTGGTACTGCGTGACCATCTTCGCGTCGCCCGCGGCGGCGTTGCGGGTTTCTTCCAGGCGGATGAGCTGGAAGCCGCTGGGGCCGCGGATCGGGCCGATGATTTGACCCTGCGGCATGGTGCGGATGGTGTTGGCGAACGTGGTCGGAATCTGATCGATCGTGCGCCAACCCAGGTTGCCGCCTTCCAGCGCGTTCGGGCTGTCGGAGTAGCGAACCGCGGCGGCGCTGAATTCCATCTCGCCTTTGTCGAGCAGGGCCTTGATGCCGTCGATCTTGGTCTGGCCGAGCTTGATCTGGTCGGCGGTGGCGCCTTCCGGCAGCGCGACCAGGATATGCGCTAATCGATATTGCGTGCTGCCGCCGGCCTGCGCCGCCAGCGCGGCATCGACTTCGGCGTCGGAGACGCTGATGCGGCCCTGCGCGAAACGCTGGCGCAGGCGCTGGATCATGATTTCGTCGCGCAAGGAATTGCGGAACTCGGAGAAGTTCATGCCGTCGCGGGCGAGCTGCGCGCGCAACTGCTCCGCCGTCATCTGATTCTGGCGCGCGATATTGGTCCCGGCGCCATTCACTTCTTCGTCGCTGATCTTCATGCCCGAACCGCTGGCGCGCGCGGTTTGCAGGCGGATCAGAATCAAGCGCTCCAACACCTGACGCTCCAACACGTTCGCTGGCGGCAATTGCTGGCTGCGGCCGGCGTACTGGGCGCGGATATTGGCGACGGCGCGGTCCAGTTCGCTCTGCAGAATGATGTCTTCGTCGACGATCGCGGCGATGCGCTCCAGCGGCTGTTGCGCCGCGGCGGTGGCGGCCATGGCGAGCCCGGTCAGCAAGAGGCCGGCGACGAAGCAGGAGCGAAAAACGACGCCGGTGCGGCGGGCGGAAGCAAACGAGAATCGGATCATGGAAGCAGGACTACCCAAGCGGGATGACGGGACGGGATGATGAGAGCGGGAAAGGAACGATCGACCGGCGGTGCGGGACGTGACGGCACGGCATCCGGAGGCGCGGCGTCGCCGCTGCGGACCTGGGCCGGCGGGACGAGAGAAAGATCGTCGCGATAATAGCCGAGAATCGAACGGCGCAGCCGGTCCTCCGTGCTGGGTCCGACCGAGCCTAAACCCTTAAGTTCGATCTCGAGCTGAATGGCGCTGCCGAGTTCGCCCTCTTGACGGCTGCGCAGGTAGCGGCGACCGACCAGGCGCACGGCCAGGCAGCAGCTTTCCCATTGCACGCCGGCGATGCCTTCCAACAATTGCTTGTCCTGCAGCGAGTAGTAGTACCGCCCGACCACGCTCCAACTGGGCGTGATCGGGTACAGGAACGACAGGTCGACTTGTTCCAGCAGATCGCGGCGATAGCGGTAGCCGAAATTGACGATACCGTCGTTGCCGATCAGATACCGGGTGCGCAGGCTGGCCAGATCGCGATGGCCGGCCTTAGGATCCCATTGATACGAGCCGCCGATGGTCCAGCGATCGTTCGGGGCGTAGCTGGCGTCCACGACCCAGGCCGATTTGCCTTGTTCGATCGGCTGCTCGCCCGGCACGACCACGCGCGAATCCTCGAAATAGCGGATCTGCCCGAAGCTGGCCGAGAACTTCTCGAAGCCGTCGGCCTCGCGGATCAAACGGCTGGACACCGCGAGCGTGAGTTGATTGCCGTCGGCTTGCCGGTCGGCGCCCGCGTAGCGGTTATCGCGGAACAATTGGCCCCAACTGAACGTGAGCGGCCGAGTGTCGAACAGCGGCATGTTCGATTGGTTGCGATACGGCGCGTTGAAATAGAACAGGCGCGGTTCCAGCGTGTTGAGATAACTCTCCTCGCCGAAGCGCAGGCTGCGCTCGAAAAACAGACCGGCGTCGATGGTGGCGATCGGCGTGCTGCGGCTGGGGCTCCCGTCGCGGAAGATCGGCGAGAGCCGGGCGATCACAGCGGGGTCGTTCGGGTCTTCGCCGTTGCGCAGCGCGTCGCTGCGCGCGCGGTCCTGCGCATCGCCTTCCAGACCGTAGGCGGTGTAGCGCCAGGCGAGGGTCGGCGTGAGGAACCAACTGGCGCCTTCCAGCGGCAGGCTGATGTAGGGCTTCACGTCCAGGCGCGAGCCGCCGATGTATTCGGGATGGTCGAAGCGCACGGCTTCGGCGTCCACGCCGGTGGTGAATGCGCCCGCGAACCGCTTGTCCCAGCGCACGTAAGCGCGCGGCAGACGATTGAACGGCAGGTAGGTGTCGCGCAGGGTGTAATCGGCCAGTCGCCAGTGGTCGGCCATGAAACCGGCTTCCCAACTGCGCCCGCGTCCGTAGAGCCCGATATCGCTCTGCACGAACGACGACGCGGCGCCGTTGAGCGTGTTGTTGGCGTCGTCGAGGTAGCGCGTATCGCTGATCCAGATCAGATGCGAGCGCGCTTGCCACGACGCGCCGATGTCCTGGCTGCCGATGAAGCGGAAGAAGCCGCGATCGTTGCGACGACGGTTTTCCGACGGCACGCCTTCGAAGATTTCTTCGGCGCGTTCGCGTTCGGTCAGATCGTCGGAAGGCAGGAACGCGGCATCGAACTCGCCGCGCCCGGTTTCGGTGAGATAACGGAATTCGCCGCCCAATTGCAGGCCGCGCTTGCTCATGAAGCGCGGGGTGATCGTGGCGTCGTAGTTCGGCGCGAGATTCAGATAAATCGGTTGGCGCCAGTCGAAGCCGTTGCGGCCGGAACTGGAGATCGCCGGATACAGCAAGCCGGTGCGGCGCCGGTCGTCGATCGGGAAACGGAACCAGGGCAGATACAGCACCGGCACTTTGCCGATCCGCAAGGTAGCGTTGCGCGCGGTGCCGATGCCTTCTTCGGTGTCCACGTCGATCTGCTGCGCGCGCAATTCCCACTTCCGCGCATCGGGCGGGCAGGTGGAATAGGTCGAACGCCGCATGCTGCCTTTCGGGCCGTTCATTTCGATGCTGTCGGCGCCGCCGTTGCCGCGCCGCGAGAGCAATTGATAGCGGATGTTTTCGAGCTTGTGCCGATCTTTCGCCTGATCGCCCTCTGCGCGTTCGGCGACGAGGCGCATGCCGCCGTCCTGATAGCGCACGTTGCCTTCGGCTTGATAGGTTTCGGTCTGCTGGTCGTATTGCAGACTGTCGGTGGCCAGCACTTGCTCGCCGCGTCGCAGGAAGACGTTGCCCTTCCAATCGACGCGCTCGCCCTCCACGCCGGTCAGATCGTCGCCGGAGACGTTGGTCGGCTGGTCGGTGATATCGCCTTCGGCGGCCGGCGCTGCCGGTTCGGTTCCCGCAGGCGGCGCTTGATCGTCGAAAGACGGGATGGTGTCTTCGATCGGACACATCGACCAATTTTCCGGCGGCTCGTCGGCGGCGTGGGCCGAGAGCGACAGGGCGATGCACAAGGGGAGCGGGAGCAGACGAAGCTTCGGGCGCACGCGGTCAACCTGAGGGCGGGGCATATCCGGTCTAGCTTGACGCATCCGCGACGGAGCGGCAAACGCGGAGGCGGAGCCGGCGGGGGACGGGTTCAGTTCCGCAGCGCGGTCACATGGGCGACGCAGGACGCGCTGAGGCCCTGCAGGTCGTAGCCGCCTTCCAGCGTGGAGACGATGCGCCCGCCGGCATGGCGCTCGGCGATGGCGACCAGTTCGGCGGTGATCCAGCCGAAATCCTCGGCCTGCAGCCGAAGTTGCGCCAGCGGGTCGCGTTCATGCGCGTCGAAACCGGCGGAAATCATCACCAACTGCGGTTTGAAGCCGTCGATCTGCGGCAGCAGGCGCGTCGCCCAGGTGTCGCGGAAGAGGCGGCCGTCGGCGTCGGGGGGCAATGCGGCGTTGAAAATGTTGCCGACGCCGCGCTCGCTGGGGTGGCCGGTGTCCGGGTACAGCGGCATCTGGTGAGAACTGGCGAACAGCACGCGCGGCTCGCGTTCGAAGATCGCCTGCGTGCCGTTGCCGTGGTGCACGTCGAAATCGACGATGGCGACCCGACGCAGGCCGTATCGCTCCAGGGCGTGCGCGGCGCCCACCGCGATCGAATTGAACAGGCAAAAGCCCATCGCGACCTCGCCGGTGGCGTGATGACCCGGCGGCCGCACCGCGCAGAACGCGCGCGGCGTTTGCGCGTCGCCGCTCAGGGCATGATCGACCGCCGCCACCACCGCGCCTGCGGCGCGCAGCGCGGCTTCCGGCGATTGCGGCGACAGCACGGTGTCCGGGTCCAGCCACATCCGCGCATGCGGCGCGGTTTCCAGCACCGCATGCAGCAGGGCTTCGTCGTGTACGCGCAGCAACTGGCCGCGACTTGCCCGCGGCGCCTCGCGCCACTCCAAATCCGGTAGCGCGACGCGCAAGGCGGCGATCACCGACGCCAGCCGCTCGCTGCGCTCGGCATGCCCCGGCCCGGTGTCGTGGGCGAGGCAGGCGCTGTGGGTGTAGACCGGGAAGGGCATGGCCGGTCAATCATCCCAGAACACGTCGTCCAATTCATCGGCCGGCACGAAAGGGTTCCGGCGGTCCCCGAACAGCAGCCAGCCCGTCCGCTGCCTGCCGGCGTGGTCGCAGAGGCGCACATGGAAGACGGTCTGGTGATCGGAGCGCGTAAAGCGCTCGGGGCCCTCGTGGAACGAGGCCGCGCGGAACGACAGCAGATGCAGCAGCCGGTCGTGAGCCCAGCCTCGAAGACGGGCCTCCCAGGCGTTGTGGCTCCAACGATCGCTGCCGTAAACGAGCGCAGCGATGAGCACAACGATTGCCGCGACGATGAGCGCCTCGGTCAACGTCTCCATCGTCCGGTCTCCGAGCGTGCGCGTGCGCGGTGCCGCGACGATGCGGCGCGCTTCAGCGTCGCCGTTCGTGATCCCAAAGCGACTCGCCGTGCCCCGCATGCCGCGCCAACACCCGCGCCAGCACGAACAACAGATCGGAAAGCCGGTTCAGATAACGAATCGCCTGCGGGCGCACCGGATCGTGATGCGAGAGGGTCACGCATTCGCGCTCGGCGCGGCGCACGATGGTGCGGGCCAAATGACAGCGCGCCGCCGCCTCGCCGCCGCCGGGCAGGATGAAATCCTTCAGCGCCGGCAAGGGTTCGTTGTAATGATCGAGGCGCTCTTCGAGCCGATCGATGTCGGCATCGTGGATCGCGGCGTGGCCGGGAATGCACAACTCGCCGCCCAGATCGAACATCTGATGCTGCACGCGCGTCAGCAAGTCGCGGATGTCTTCGGGAATATCGTTCACCGCCAGCAACACGCCGATGGACGAATTCGCCTCGTCCACCGTGCCGTACGCGGTGACCCGCGCCGAATCCTTTGCCACGCGTGTGCCGTCGCCGAGGCCCGTCGTGCCGTCGTCGCCGGTCTTGGTGTAAATCTTGGAGAGGCGGTTGCCCATGCGAAGACTCGGTTATTGGATGTGTCGCATGTGAGGGATGACTACGAGGGAATCTGCGTCCTGTCTACTGTGGGAGCGACGTCAGTCGCGACGCTCTTTGCCTCACGTGCGAAAAAACGTCGCGACTGACGTCGCTCCCACAGGCACAGGGTAGGGGCGCATGGCGCGAGGTATCAAACCGTCTGCGCCCGCAGCATCGGCACGCGACGACGCAGCAGTTCGAAGCCGCCGAACAGCAGCGCCGAGTAGCACAGCGTACCGAGCAGGGTGTTCTTGAAGAACGGAATCGCGGCGACGTAGCACGAGCCGAGGCCGGCGACGCAGGCGTTGTGACCGGAGATCGGCGTCGCCGCCAGCCACACCGCGAAATTGGTGACCAGGAAGAACAGCACCGAGCCGATCAAACCGTAGCCCAGCACGCGGGCACCGCCGACGCGACCGCGCAGGCCGAAGCCCAGCACGCACGAGACCGCCACGCAGACGTACACCGTCCAGAAACTCAGGCTGGTGGCGACATACGACCAATATTCGCCGCCCATCGACAGCCCCAGCGCGATATCCGAGACCAGCATCGCGATCAACGGCACCGCGATGGCCCACACGCGGCTGGCGAAATACGCACCGCCGAACAGGGCGATGGCTTCCACCGGCGAAAAATTCGGCGGATGCGGCAGCAATCGGCTGAGCGCGGCGAGCAGGATCATGCCCGCGAGCATCAACGGGCCGGGCGCGAGCAGGGTCGAAGAGCCGGAAGCGGTGGGGGCGGCGGGAGCGGTCATCGGCAGTGGGAGCGAAGGGCGCGGAGGAGGAGGCGCGGAGGCGGTAGCATAACGCAATGTCAGCACCCGCCCCCCCCTCGGAAGCCGTTTCGTCCACTGCCGACACGGTACCTATCGCGTCTCATGACGTGTTGATCGTCGGCGGCGGTCTCGTCGGCGCCAGTCTCGCCATCGCGCTCGACCGTATCGGCATCAATGTCGGCCTGCTGGAAGCCGCGCCGCCCGGCGCGCTGCCGGCGGTGTTCGACGAGCGCAACCTGAGTTTCGCCGAAGCCACCGTTCACGCCTTGACCGCGCTCGACGTACTGCCGCGGCTGCGCGCGCCGACCGGCGCCATCGCCCGCATTCA
>JADZBF010000298.1 GCA_020852215.1 Lysobacter sp.
ACAGCGCGCGTCGCGACAGCGCTTCGCCGTGCCGGCCCGCACGCGCCTGGGTCAGCGCCGCGTCGTCGCCTTCGATCAACAGATCCGACGCCTCCGCCGACAACGCCGCCGCGCGGGCGAGGGCGACATCGGCCTGCGGCCAGCGTTCGCGCAGCAACGGCAATACGCGATGCCGCAGCCAGTTGCGATCGATCGATTCATCGCGATTGCTCGGATCTTCGATCCACTGCAGTCCTTCGCGCTCGGCGTAGGCGAGCAAGTCGGATCGCGGTACGTCCAGCAGCGGGCGCCACATCCAACCCGACGCGAACGCGCGCCAAGGCCGCATGGCTGCCAGACCGTCCGGCCCGGAGGCGCGCAGCGCGCGCAGCAGAAAGGTCTCGGCTTGGTCGTCGCGATGTTGCGCCAAGGCCAGCACTTCGCCGGCGGCCAGCGCTTCGGCGAAGGCCGCGCGTCGCGCGCGTCGCGCTGACGCTTCCGGGCCGAGCCCGCTTTCGCGCGGTACGGCGACGGTGATCGTGCGGCACTCGATACCGAGCGCTGCGCACACCGTCCGCGCATGTTCGGCCCAGCGCGTCGCGTCCGGATGCAGTCCGTGATCGATATGCACGGCGCGCAGACCGTGCGCGCGCATCGCGGGATCGGCGGCGAGTCGATGCAGCAGGACCGTCGAATCCAGTCCGCCGCTGAAACCGACCACGACCGGCGCCGAGGCGGCTATGGCCGGGCGCGGTCGCCATGTCAACGGGGCGTTCGCTTGTCGCATCCGCGCATGCTACCCGTGCGGGTCGCTGCGCGTGCGCCGGTGGCGCAAGGCGCCGTCGATGAAGCTCGCGCGTCCGTTCAAACCGCCGTTTCGCGGCGAGCGATGTCGATCCACTCGCGCTGTTCGCGTTGGTAGTAGCTCGGCGCGACCTTCGCGCGTTTGAGCACCTCGGCGAAGACCTGCGCGGCCTTCTCGGTTTGGCCGTCGCGCTTGAGCAGCATCGCGTAACGCACGCGCGCTTCCTCGCCGGTGAACCCCTGCGCGACCGTTTCGTATTCGTGCAGCGCGCCAGCGATGTCGCCGGCCGCTTCGGTGCAGCGCGCATACAGCAGATGACCGTCGCTGGAGCGGAAATCCGGATTGGCGGCGATCAGCTCGTCGAGGGTCTGTTTGGCGTCGGCCGGCAGGTTCAATGCGAATTGCGACTTGGCCAGCCCGAGCATCAGATGAGGGTCGGTCTTGTACAGGCCTTTCATGCCCGAACGATACAACTCCGAGGCCTGTTGAAAATCGCCGCTGCGGAAACTTTCCTCGGCCAGTCGGCGGCGATTGTCGAGGGTGTCGGCCACGTCCAACTGCAGCGCCGCCTTGCGCTTATGGCGTTCGGGATCGATGCGATCCTGCGCGCCGGTGACCAAGCGGCGCGCGGCGCGGTTGCTGCCGAGGCTGGGCAGCACTTCGGCGAAGAAATAGATGGCGACGGCGACGTAGGAGCCGATCAACAGCAGCCAGATCCAATACATCGGTCGGTGCGTCCGCACCACATGCACGGCGCAGGCGATTTGCAGCACAGCCGAAAGGATGATCAATGGATGCATGGGCGCCCCCGGCGCGGTATTTCGTAACATCAGTCTAGCAGCGACGGACTCTCCCAATCGCCGCGTGCGGGCTGCTATGGTGCGCCTGCCGCGGCGCGCCCGTCGCGGCAGCGCCTGCGCGAGCGGCGCTCGTTCGTTTTCGCATGGAGCCGTCGCCATGTCCGCACCTGTCGCGCCTGCCGCCGTCGCGCCCGCCACCGTGGCCTATGTGCCCGCCGCCGAATCGAGCGAGCAGGCGCGGATCGAACGCGCCGCGGCGTTCGCCGACGAACTCGCCACGCGCCGCACCGTGCGCGATTTCGCGCCGACCCCGGTTTCGCGCGAGATCATCGAACATTGCCTGCGCGCGGCCGGTTCCGCACCGAGCGGCGCGAATCAGCAGCCTTGGCGCTTCGTCGCGGTGCAGGACCCGGCCTTGAAAGCCAAAATTCGCGAAGCCGCCGAAGCCGAGGAACGCGAGTTTTACGCGCACCGCGCACCGGAGGAGTGGTTGGACGCGTTGGCGCCGCTCGGTACCGATGCCGACAAACCTTTTCTGGAGGTCGCGCCGTGGCTGATCGCGGTGTTCTACGAACGCTTCGGTTTCGACGACGCGGGTCGCAAGGTCAAGCGCTATTACCCGCACGAGTCGGTCGGCATCGCCACCGGTTTGTTGATCGCCGCGCTGCATCGCGCCGGGCTCGCCACGCTCACGCACACGCCCAGTCCGATGGGCTTCCTCAACGACCTGCTGGGCCGGCCGAAAAACGAAATGCCGTACCTGCTGCTCGTCGTCGGTCATGCGGCGCCGGGCTGCAGAGTGCCGGCGATCGAACGCTTGCCCTTGGCACGTTATGCCGCCTTTCTCTGAGCCGATGCCCGCGCAGGACACCGCTGCGATCGACTGGACGTTCGCCGCCGGTCGCGTTCGCGGCCGTTTGCTAGACGAGAGTGACGATGACCGCGCGCTGTACGTCGCGCTCTACGCCGAACCGGTGGTCATGGCGCATATCGGTGCGGCGATGAGCCCCGCCGCCGCCGCCGCGTTGTTTCAGAAATCCGTCGACTGCAATCGAGCCCCCGCCGCGCTGGCGCGGTATTGGCGCGTCGATGAGATCAGAACCGGCGAGGCGGTCGGGATCGTGGCGTTGGTGCGTAATCCGAATGCGCTCGATCGCGGCGAACTCGGCGTCATGCTGCGGCCGCACTGGCAAAACCGCGGCGTCGGGCTGCCGGCGTTGGCGGGCCTGGTCGATGGCGTGATCGCGGACCGTTGGTTGCGCGATGTCGATCTGTTGATCGGGCGGCACGCCGCCGATAATCCCAACGCCGGCCGATTGACCGAGGCGCTCGGGTTCGAGCGGCAAGCGGACGACGGCAGCGGCTCGGTGCGCTGGTATTTGAAACGCAGCGACTGGCATCTGCGCCGCGAAGCTTGGCCCTCCGCTGCGGCCGGTATCAGGCATTCTTCGAACTAAAGGTCCTACTCGATGGAATCCCAAGGCAGTTTCGTTGCGGTCGGGCTCGGCATGATGCTCGGGGCCCACCTCAGCCCGCGCTCGCGCAGCGAGATCGAGCAGGCGGATGCCGTGTTCGCATTGGTGTCCGACGCCGTGGTCGAACTTTGGCTGCAGCGCATGCGGCCGGATCTGCGCAGCCTGCAGCCGTTCTACGCCGAGGGCAAACGCCGCACCGACAGCTATCGCCAGATGATCGGGGCGATGCTGGGCGAGGTCCGCGCCGGGCGGCGCGTCTGCGGCGTGTTCTACGGGCACCCCGGCGTGTTCGCGCAGGTGCCGCATCATGCCGTCGCCCAGGCGCGCGCCGAGGGCTTCGAGGCCGAGATGCAGCCGGGGATTTCGGCCGAGGATTGCCTGTACGCCGACCTGGGCATCGACCCCGCGACTTACGGCTGCCAGCACTACGAGGCCAGCCAATTGCTGTTCTACCGACGGCGACTGGATCCGTCCGCCTATCTGGTGATCTGGCAAATCGGCCTGACCGGCGATCGCAGCCTCGCGCGCTACAGCACCGGCCCGGCGTATCGGCAGTTGCTGGTCGAGAGAATGATCGAAGCCGGCTATCCGCCGGAGCACGAGGTCGTGGTCTACGAGGCCGCGACCCTGCCCATCGCGGCCCCCCGCATTGACCGCATGCCGTTGACGGCCCTGGTCGAAGCCGACCTCCGGCTGCAGAGCACCCTGGCCGTTCCTCCGGCGCAGCCGATGGTCCGCGACGAGGCGATG
>JADZBF010000299.1 GCA_020852215.1 Lysobacter sp.
GGTCAACACTTTGCCGGAGCTGGGCACGACGTTGTTGTAGGCGCGGGCGAGACGGGTGATGGAGTCGAGCAGAATGACCACGTCTTTCTTGTGTTCGACCAAGCGCTTGGCGCGTTCGATCACCATTTCGGCGACCTGCACGTGACGCGCGGCGGGTTCGTCGAAGGTGGAGCTGACCACTTCGCCGCGCACCGTGCGCTGCATTTCGGTCACTTCTTCCGGGCGTTCGTCGACGAGCAGCACGATCATGTGCACGTCGGGATGGTTGTACGTGATGGCGCTGGCGATCTGCTGCATCATCATCGTCTTGCCGGCTTTCGGCGGCGAGACGATCAGCGCGCGCTGGCCTTTGCCCTGCGGCGCCATCAAATCGAGGATGCGGCCGGTGATGTCTTCGGTCGAACCGTCGCCGCGCTCAAGCTTGAAGCGTTTGCGCGGGAACAGCGGGGTGAGGTTCTCGAACAGAATTTTGTTCTTCGACGCTTCCGGCGGTTCGGCGTTGATCGTATCGACCACCGCCAACGCGAAATAGCGTTCGCCGTCTTTCGGCCAGCGAATCTTGCCGGCGATGTAGTCGCCGGTGCGCAGATTGAAGCGGCGGATCTGGCTGGGCGAGATGTACACATCGTCCGGGCCGGCGAGATAGCTGGCTTCGGCCGCGCGCAGGAAGCCGTAGCCGTCGGGCAGGATTTCCAGCACGCCGTCGGCGGCGACGCCGTCGCCGTGGCGGGTCAGCACTTTGAGCAGGGCGAAGATCACGTCCTGCTTGCGCGCGCGGGCCACGCCTTCGTGGATGTTGAGTTGTTCGGCGATGTCCAGCAGCTTCGGCATGGGCATGCGCTTGAGGTCGCTCAGCGAATACTGCTGGAAGCCTTCGGGCACCGCGGGCATCGCCGGGCGCGGCACGTATTGCGCTTGTTGCGCTTGCGCGGAGGGCTGCGGATAACCGCCGCCTTCGCCGCCGTTCTCGCCATCGTTGGGGTTGCTGCGGAAGCGTTCGCGATCGCGACGATTGCGGAAGCGATCACGACGATTGAAGCGTTGGAACTCGCCGCCTTGGCCCTGTTCGTTGCGTTCGCCGCCGTCGCCGCCTGCGGGCGCGCCTTGCTGCGGGATGGGCGCGGACGGCGCGACGTTCTGGGTGCGCGGGGGCGCGGGCTCGTAGGACGGGAAGTCGTCTTGCGACGGGGTCGACGCGGGCTGGGCCAGTTGCGGCGCGTGGAAGGTCTGGGCCGGCGGGGCATGCGCGGCGGGCGCCTGCGGCGCCGGGGCGCGCGGGGGCGCGGACGGCGGCGGCTCGTTCAGCGGCAGTGGGGCCGTGGTCGGCAGCGGCGCGGGCGCTTCGGGCATCGCGCCCACTTGCAACGGCGCGTGCGCGGCGGCTTTGCCGGCCTTGGGCCCGGGCTTGGCATGCGCGGCTTTCGCGGATGCGGCCTTCGCGGGCGCGGTGGTGGTCTTGGTGGCACGCGGCTTACGCGCGCGCTTCTCGGCGGAATCGCCGGATTCGGGAGTTTGGTCGGACAAGCGGAATTCCTCGGGCACGAACACCCGCGAGACACGGGCGAATAAAGGCCGGGATGAGATGGCGTTGGGGACTAATTCGGGAGGATGGACCGGGAGGCGAAGCGGCGGCGCGGTCCGCGCCGGAGGGGTCTGCCCTACACTTTGGTGAGAAAACTAGCACCGGCGGGCCGCAAGGGCAAGCCTCATTCGCCGAAATGCGCCGTTTGGGCTTCGGCCGGTGTGCTAGCCTTGGCTTTGACTCAGCCAGGGTTAAAAGGACGTTCACGATGAGCGATAAGCCCACATACACCTACGAGAACCTCTATTCGGGCAGCGGCAACAAAGACCAGCCGAAGATGAGCGATATCCGTCAGGACGATCTCGGCGATTGTTATTTCGTCGCCGTCGCCGGCGCTATGGCCAAGAGCCAGCCGGATCGGATCAAGGACGCCATCACGTACAACCCCGAGACGGGCAATTTCAACGTCACCCTGTACAAGGATGTCGGCGGCAAAGCCGAAAAGGTGACGGTCGAGGTGACCCAGGACGACATCAAGGACAACATCAATCGCAATGGCGGCAGCACGCTCGACAATAACGGCGGCAAGACCCCGGTGTGGCCGGCGGTACTCGAGAGTGCTTTCGCCAAGATGAACGACAGCGACCCCAAGGTCGCGGGTTTGGACGAGGGCTACAACAAGATCGGCAATGGCGCCTGGGCACGCGACGGGATGTTCGCGTTAACCGGCGAGAAAGGCACCGACATCAGCCGCGATCAAGCCAACAGCCTCGGCGAGAGCAAGGTCTTCGACCAGGTCAGTCAGGCGATCAAGGATGGGCGCCCGGTCACGCTCAGTACCGACCCGGAAAGCGGCACCAAGCAGGATGGACTCGTCGACAATCACGTCTACATGGTGAACAAGGTCTACAAGGACAAAAACGGCGAGATGATGGTCGAGCTGCGCAATCCTTGGGGCCAGAACCAGAACGTGGGCGAGGGCAAGGACACCAACAGCGCGACGATCACGGTGAAGTTCAAGGACGTGCTGAGTACCGCCGGGTTCGAAGAATTCAATATCGGGCCGGAAGCCAAAGCCAAAGGCGTCGACAAGGACGCCCCCGCCGCGCAGGCTCCGGCCGCTCAAGCGCCCGCCGCACAGGCTCCGGCTGCCCAGGCGCCTGCCGCGCAAGCCGGCACGGGCGATAAATATCTGGATGATCTCATCGCAAAAATCGGCAATCCGGCGCAACTGCGCGAGTCGCTCGCCACCCTCTCCGCGAACTCGCCCGAGTTCCGCAGGGAAGGCGCCGCGCAATTCCAACAGCAGCAGACCGAACGGGCGCCCGCCGCTCCCGAAGCGGTCGTCGAGGAACGCGGCGCGGCAAGCCGCAACCGCTGATCGAGCGCCGTTCCGACAGGGCATCGCCCTTCCACGGGCTCATTGCGGTTCGCACCCATGAAGACTCTCAAAAACAACATATTCATCATCGCCGTCATGATGGCTGTCGCCAGTGGCGCTGCCTGTCATGGTTCCAAGGAGACTCCATTGACTTCCAATGCTTCCGATACGCCATTGATCGACACCATCGCATCGCTTCCGACCGGGACCGCGTTGGCAGGCGAGCAAACCGCGGCATCGTCCGATTTGTCCGACTGGATGACGAGTTACCTCAAAGGGCGCTACACCATCGTTTCGAAACGATTCTTCTCGGTGCCCAAGGACGAATTCCATTGGCAATCGGTCGCCAAGTTCGTCGGTAACGCCATCGAGCAGCCGCTGGGTGCGTGCGTCGAGCGCTACGATTGGCACAATCCCGGTTACGACCTGGTTTCGGTCTGGATCATTCCCGGGCAACCGGGGAAACGCATCGCGGTGGCCGGCCGACGCGGTTCGGCCGACGGCGCCGACGGCATCGTCGGCTATTTCGAACTCCAAGGCGATCCGCTGGACGATGCCGGCGTTTGCGAGAAATCGACCGCTAATTCTTGATCGCCCGCCGTTGCGGCGGCCGCGGATTGCGGGTCGCGAAGGATAAACCCTCACCCTCGCGCTTTTCGGACGCCGGCTTCGACGCCGGCGTTTTCGTGTCGCCGTCGCGCCGAATCGCCGAGGCTGTCGCGCCGCAGTCCCCCGAAGCGCTTTCGCTACGGCGGACTTCACGCCATCGCGCGAACCGCAGCGCGGACCCGCGCCGATGCCGTTACAGCGCTTTTTCGATCAACTGCGCCAACTGCTGTTTGCCGACGGCGCCGATCTGGGTGCCGTGGACTTGACCGTTCTTGAAGGTCAGCAGCATCGGGATGCTGCGGGCGTGGAAGCGGCGGCCGAGGTTGGGATGCGCTTCGACATCGACCTTCACGATCTTGGCGCGGCCGTCGTAATCGTCGGCGAGTTGGTCGAGGAACGGCGCGATCATCTTGCAGGGGCTGCACCAGGGCGCCCAGAAATCCACCAGCACGGGCACGTCCGACTGCAGGACGAGCGCGTCGAAATCGGCGTCGGTGGCATGGGCAATTTTGTCGCTCACAGGGGGTCTCCGTGGTGGTGCCGGCACGCCGTTGCGGCGCGCCTGTGGTGTACGAGAGGGCCGATGCGAGCGGCCCGGTGCGGTGGATGAGGTGCGGGGCGGTGGAGCTGGGCTGTTACACTGCGGCCTCGCATCGCCGGCTTCAAGGGCTTCGCCCCGCAGCCGAGCGCGCTCGACCGCGATTCCCCGTCAGTGCACAGACGCCAGCAGTCTGCTGCCCCGCGACCTCCCACGCAAGCGCGAGCCCGGCATTCTTTCGTCGCGCCGCCTTCTTTTCGACGCTAGCACATGAGCGATAAGCCCTTAACTGACCTCACTTTTTCGTCGTTCGCCAGTCCCGACGGCGAAACCCTCGCCTTGCATCCGAGCCTGTTGGCCGGGCTGGACGCCGCCGGATTCACCCGCTGCACGCCGATCCAGGCCCTGACCCTGCCGGTCGCCCTGCACGGCCGCGATGTGGCCGGTCAAGCGCAAACCGGTGCCGGCAAGACCCTGGCCTTCCTGGTCACGGTGATGAACCGCTTGTTGACCCGCCCGGCCCTGGCCGAGCGCAAGCCCGAGGACCCGCGGGCGCTGATCCTGGCCCCGACCCGCGAACTGGCGATCCAAATCCATAAGGACGCGATGAAATTCGGCGCCGACCTGGGCCTGAAGTTCGCCCTGGTCTACGGCGGCGTGGATTACGACAAACAACGCGCCCTGCTCCAGGCCGGCGCGGACGTGATCATCGCCACCCCGGGGCGGCTGATCGATTACGTCAAACAGCACAAAGTCGTGTCGCTGCATGCCTGCGAAATCTGCGTGTTGGACGAAGCCGACCGCATGTTCGACCTGGGCTTCATCAAGGACATCCGGTTCCTGCTGCGGCGCATGCCCGAGCGCACCACCCGGCAAACGCTGCTGTTCAGCGCGACGCTGAGCCATCGCGTGCTCGAACTCGCCTACGAGCACATGAACGAGCCCGAGAAGTTGGTGGTGGAGACCGAAACCATCACCGCGGCGCGGGTGCGGCAAAAAATGTACTACCCGGCGGACGACGAAAAAATTCCGCTGCTGCTCGGCCTGCTCTCGCGGAGCGAAGGCGCGCGCACGATGGTGTTCGTCAACACCAAGGCCTTCGTCGAACGCGTGGCGCGGTCGCTGGAGCGCTCTGGATATCGCGTCGGCGTGCTGAGCGGCGATGTGCCGCAGAAAAAGCGCGAATCGCTGCTGAGGAAATTCCAGGCCGGTCAGCTCGAAATCCTGGTCGCCACCGATGTCGCCGCGCGCGGCCTGCATATCGACGGCGTCAGCCACGTTTACAACTACGACTTGCCGTTCGATGCCGAAGACTATGTGCATCGCATCGGCCGTACTGCGCGCTTGGGCGCCGAGGGCGACGCGATCAGCTTCGCCTGCGAACGCTATGCGATGAGCCTGCCGGACATCGAGCGCTACATCGACCAGAAGATTCCGTCCGAGCCGGTGACGCGCGAATTGTTGACCGCGCTGCCGCGACCGGAACGCCCGAAACCGCCCCAAGGCGCAGAGACCGACACCGACGCGGGCGACGAGGACGACAGCATCAGCACGATCTTCCGCGAAGCGCGCGAACAGCGCGCGGCGGACGATGCGAAGCGCGGCAAAAGCGGCAGCGGCAGTCGCAGCGGCGGTCCGGGCGGCCGCGGTCGCAGCGGCGAACGTTCCGGCGGCCCGCGTTCGAGCGGCGGCGAACGTCGCGAACGCACCCACGAGCGCGGCCCGCGCCCGCCGCGCGATGCGCAAGCGCAAGCCAGCAATGGCGACGCGCATCCGGCGGCCGCGGCGATTCCCGCATCGCCCGCGCCGAACGCCGCGATCGCGCAAGCCCCCGACAGCGAACGCGCGCCGCGCAAACGTCGTCGTCGTCGCGGCGGCATGCGCATTGATGGCGGCGACGCCTCGGCGCAGGCCGTCGACCAAGCCGTTCGCGCACTGGAAACCCCGGCCGCGGTGCCGGTCGGCAACTCAGCCAAAGCCGGCGGCGACGCCAAGTCTTCGCAAGGCAAGCCCTCGCTGTTCTCGCGCATCGGCCACAAGCTGAAATCGTTAGTGACAAAACCGCCGCGTTCGCAGCATTGATCGATAAGATTGATTCTTTAGGGAAAAATTTTCATGAAGAAAATCGTTCTTCCAGCACTTGTCGTTGCAGTCGTCGCAGTCGCTGCATGGGTCTATTCCCAACGCGAGCGCGTTGTTTCGCCGCCATCAGATGAAATAGCTCCGACGGAAACACCCTCGCCGAGCGCGCAGACAACCACTTCGGCGGGTACGGATACGCAAGCGCAATCGGCACGGCCAAGCTTGGCGGATACGCAACATCTGAATCGAAAAGTCGAGATCACGTCGATCAACCTCGCAAAAGATTGGGCGCAACTCCAAGAAACCGCGAAGACCGATCCCGCGTTCGCGTATGCGCTGGTCTTGAAATTATTCGAATGCAAGATGGTAGCGAATACGTTCGGCGGCATCGAAAAGCTCAACAGCAAGACCGTAGCCGCCAATCAGAACGCGAGCGGCTTGTCCGACGACATCAAAGCCAAGGCGGCTGTGTGTGCCGACCTCACACAAACCCAGTATATGGCGTATGTCGATATGATCGAGTTCGCCGCAGCGTCCGGTGTTATTAAAGCGCAGGCCGAGTACAGCACTTTCGTTGCGGCAAGCCTTAACATGACACCGGACATTATCAAGAACCCAAGGGTCATTGATGAGTACAAGGCAAAAAGCATGCGCTATTACCATAGCGCAGCTCAGTCTGGGTATGCGCCGGCATTACAAAATCTATCGTTCGCATACTCTGATGGCATCCTGACTCCAAAGGACGATTACGCTGCGTATAAATACTTGCTTGCAACCAACTTGGCCGCGGCCCGTGGAAGCCCGTCGCGCGATAAATTGCTAGTTCGGTTTCAATCCGGACTGACGCCACAACAAATCGCTTCCGCGCAGAGGGAGGCGATCGCGATTTATAACGCCTGTTGCCGTAAATAATTCAGCGGCTCGGCTTTTTTTCGACACACTTTCTAACACAAGGAGTTTTTATGAGAAAAGCAATGTGGCCAAAAGCATTTTTGGTGTTATCTCTCTCGTTGTTTTCAAGCGCCGCTTTTTCACAGATAGCGGGGCCATCCGTTGGAACATTTACATGTAGCGAGTGCGCCCTGACAGGACCGCACCCGGATCTTGAGACAATCGCGTTCATCAAATCGGACGTAAATCCAACACTCGATAACGGCAGTTGGCTCGACTCGAATCAACAAGGCGAGGAGCGTCACTATTTGCAATAGCACGCACTGTGCGACTTATCAATTCACTGGCAATGGCAACGTCCTACAAGTGTCGAAAGAGCCAGTCTTGGGTGGTGGCGGCGGCGGCGGTGGTAGCGGTGGTAGTGGCGGCGGCGTTGGCGGCGGTTATTACGTATATGAACCCATCTACACCTATACCACCGTTTGCGTCGGAGGTTACTGCGAGAGCGCTTGGGTTATTACGGGTTTTAATAGGACTTTCATCCGCACGGGCAACGAACAGCAATAGTGTAGAAGACTTCGATTCGCGGCATTTATCTAGCTTTTGCGATGCCGTGAAATTGATGGCGGCTATTCCTCAAAAGGGGCACGAAGCTCATTCGTGCCCCTTTTTTTCTTATCGAAGCGCCATGTTCTCCGGCGCGCCTTCTGCGATACTTCCGGTCATGACCCTTCTCCGCTTCGACAACGTCAGCAAGCAGTACCCGGGCGGACAAGCGGCGCTGACCGAGGTGAGTTTTTCGGTGGCGCGCGGCGAGATGTTGTTCGTCACCGGGCATTCGGGCGCGGGCAAAAGCACACTGTTGAAGCTGATCCAATTGGCGGAACGGCCCAATCGCGGCGCGGTGTTGCTGAACGAACGCAATTTGCGCAACGTCGATGGGCGCGGCGTGGCGATGCACCGGCGCGAGATTGGCGTGGTGTATCAGGACCACCGCCTGCTGACCGATCGCAGTGTGTCCGAGAACGTGGCCTTGCCGTTGATCCTGCGCGGCGTGCGTCGCGACGAAATTCGCAAACGCGTGCGCGCCATGCTCGACCGTCTGGGCATCGGCACCCGCGGCGACGCGCTGCCGGGGCAATTGTCGGCGGGCGAACAACAACGCGTGGGCATCGCGCGCGCGCTGGTCGGCGAACCGGCGTTGCTGGTCGCGGACGAACCCACGGGCAATCTCGATCCGACGTTGTCGGCCGAGATCATGACCTTGTTCGCGGCGCTGCCCGAACGGGGCACCAGCGTGCTGGTCGCCAGTCACGATCTGGCCTTGGTCAAACGCATGAAGAAGCGCGTGTTGGTGCTGGATCACGGCAAGCTGCTGGACGACATCCGCCCGGAGGAATTGGCCGATGGCTAAGCCCGCCGCAGCGAAACATGCCACGGCGAAGCCGGCAGCCGCCGCGCCGAAGCGCTCGCGCCTCGGCATCTGGTGGGAACACCATCTGCAGAGCCTCGTCTCCAGCCTCGGGCGCATGCTGCGCCGGCCCTGGGCCACGCTGCTGACGGTCGGGGTGATGGCGGTGGCGCTGGCGCTGCCGCTCGGGCTGTGGCTGGTGCTGCAGAACGCGGCGCGCCTGAGCGGCACCATCGAACGCTCGCGCGAGATCGGCGTGTTCCTGAAGCCGGAGATCGCCGCGCCGCAAGCGCAAGCCTTGGCCGAGCGGCTGCGCGCGCGCGACGACGTGGCGACGCTGGAACTGCGCACGCCCGAACAAGGCCTGGAAACGCTGCGCCGCAGCGGCGCTTACGCGGAGGCGATCGCGGTGGTCGGCGAGAACCCGTTGCCGAGTCTGCTGATCGTGCGTCCGCGCGGCGACGAAGCCGCGCTGGCCGCCGCACTGGCGGCCCTGCCCGAGACCGACCAGGTGCGGCGCGACGCGGTGTGGCGCGAGCGCTTGGACCGCGGGCTCGCGTTCGGCGAACGCGCGGTCTGGGTGCTGGGCGCGCTGCTCGGCCTCGGCGCGCTGTTGGTGGTGGGCAATACGGTGCGCTTGGACATTCAGAACCGGCGCGAAGAAATCGCGGTGCTGCATCTGCTGGGCGCCACCGACGGTTTCGTGCGTCGGCCGTTTTTGTATTTGGGCGTGTGGTACGGGCTGGCCGCGGGCGCGTTGGCGTTGACCGTGCTCACCGCGGCGGAATTCGCGCTGCGGCAGCCGCTGAAGGCGCTCGCAGAAAGTTACGGCAGCGCGTTCAGCTTCGCGGGAATGCCGCCGCTGCAAGCGTTCGGCGCGTTGATCGCCGCCGCCGCGTTGGGCTGGATCGGCGCCGGCGTGGTCACCGGACACTTTCTGCGTCAGACTAGAGTCGCTTAGCGCGCGAACGCGGGACATCGCTCCCGTACGCCGCACGCGATAGCGCCAACGCATTCGCAGGGGGTGCGCCGTCTCCGTCATGGGAGGGCGTATATGGTCGGAATCCCTTCCGGCGCAGGGTCGCGCCGTTTTCCCACCCCAACCGAGACGTCGTCCACCGATGCCTGCACGCGATATTCGTCATCTCCACACCGACACTCCACGAGTGATGGTGGTGGACGGCTCGAAATTGGTCCGCAAGCTCATCGCCGATGTGGTCAAACGCGATGTGCCGGGGGTCGAGGTCGTGGCCTGCGCCGATTTGGCCGAAGCCGAAGCCGCGCTGGCCGAAGCGCCGGTGGATCTGGTCACCACCGCGCTGATGTTGCCCGACGGCGACGGTTTGGCGCTGGCGCATCGCGTGCGCGCCGCAGCGGGGCAACGCTACGTGCCGATCGTGGTCGTCTCGGGCGATGCGCAAAGCCATCTGGAATCGCGCAGCTTCACCGACGACATCACCGATTACTTCGACAAGGCCAACGGCTATCACGCCCTGGCGGCCTTCATCCACGGCTACGTGCATCCCGAACCGATTCCCGGCGCGCGCGTGCTGTACGTCGAAGACAGCATCACCGTGGCGGTCGCCACCCGACGCATGCTGCAGGCGCACGGGCTGACCGTCATCCACGTCACCCGCGCCGATACCGCCCTCACTCTGTTGCGCGATCACGTCGCCGCCGGCGACGAGGACATGGGCGCGGATTTGCTGCTCACCGATGTCACCCTCGACGGCGAGATGAGTGGCCTGGACCTGCTGCGCGCCGTGCGCCACGACCTGGGACTGGGCAAGCGTCGCTTGCCGGTGCTGGTGATGACCGGCGACGGCAGCGTCGATCGCCAGTCCAACCTGCTGCGCGAAGGCGCGAACGATCTGGTGCTCAAGCCGATCGAAGAACGCATGCTGATCACCAAGACGCTGTTCCAACTGCGGCTCTCGAAATTGCCCGACACCGCCGCCATCGCGGGTTGATCGACGCTTCCTTCTCTCGCCCCGGCGTCGCTGCACCGACGCTGTCGATTCTGTCAGGTGTGCGAGATCGCCGTTCCGGCATATCTTGAAGAGCCGCGCGCACCCACAGGCCGTTTTCGACGCCTCGCTGCGCGCATCGACAGGACGTTATTCCGCGCGACCATGACCGACGACCGCATCAAACTCGAAGCTTCCTGGAAGACCCGCATCGGCGATTACCTGCTGCGCGAAGACATGGCCGCGCTCTCGGCCTTTCTGCGCCAACGCAAGCTGCAAGGCGCGCGCATCTATCCGCCCGGTCCGCAGATCTTCGCGGCCTTCGACGCCACGCCCTTCGATGCGGTGAGCGTGGTGGTGCTGGGGCAGGATCCCTATCACGGCCCCGGCCAGGCGCACGGTCTGTGTTTCTCGGTGCCGGTCGGGGTGCCGGTGCCGCCGTCGCTGGACAACGTGTTCAAGGAGATCGGGCGCGACCTGGGCCTACCGCGCCCGGATCACGGCTGCTTACTGCCCTGGGCGCAGCGCGGCGTGCTGCTGCTCAACGCGGTGCTGACGGTCGAGGACGGCCGCGCCGGGGCGCATCAGGGCAAAGGCTGGGAGAGCTTCACCGATCACGTCGTCGACACGCTGAATCACGAGCGCGAGGGCTTGGTCTTTCTGCTCTGGGGCAGCTACGCCCAGGCCAAGGGCAAGATGATCGACGACCGCCGCCATCGCGTGCTGCGCGCGCCGCATCCTTCGCCGCTGTCGGCGCACCGCGGCTTCCTGGGCTGCGGGCATTTCTCGGCCGCCAACGAATACCTGCGCCGCAACGGCCGCCCTCCGATCGACTGGTCCCTGCCCCCGCGCGCGCAGATGCCCGCGGAGGCCTGAGCGGCCGTTCCTCGACGCGATTCGCGGCTCTTCGCATCGGCCTAGTTGACAACGCTGTCAGCTCCGACTAGAACGATTCCCGCAATCGCGATTCGCGGGACGCCTTTCGAGACAAGCTCAGCGACAGCCCCGGCCGTCCTTGGGACGGCGCTCGAACGTCCGCACCTCGCGATCGCATCGCTCGCTGGCCGTCCCGGCGCCCTTTCGGCGCCGTTTCGGTGCAGGATCGCCGCAACCCACCGCGTTCCCCACGCGCGGCGGCTCATCGCAACCGCCCCGTCGCGCAGGCGACGATCGATTCCGGAGAACGACGTGAGACTTTCGACCATCGACGCGATTATCGTGCTGACCTATCTGGTCGGCATCTTCGCGCTCGCGCAATGGGTGTCGCGCGAGAAAAGCGGACACAAAAAAGACGCGCAGGATTACTTCCTCGCCGGCAAATCCCTGCCGTGGTGGGCGATCGGCGCGTCGCTGATCGCCGCCAACATTTCGGCCGAACAGATCATCGGCATGTCCGGTTCCGGCTACGCGCTGGGCCTGGCGATCGCGTCCTACGAATGGATGGCCGCGCTGACGCTGTTGATCGTCGGCAAGTTCTTCCTGCCGGTGTTCCTGCGCAACGGCATCTACACGATGCCGCAATTTCTCGAAGAGCGTTACGGCCCGACCATCCGCACCATCATGGCGGTGTTCTGGCTGGGCTTGTACGTGTTCGTGAACCTGACCTCGATCCTGTGGCTGGGTTCGATCGCCGTCACGCAGGTCACCGGCATCGATCAGATCGCCGCGCTCGCGCTGCTCGGCGGGTTCGCGCTGCTGTACCAGTTGTACGGCGGCCTCAAAGCGGTGGCGTTGACCGACATCGTGCAAGTGGCGTTGTTGGTGCTGGGCGGCCTGTTGATCGTCGGCATTACGCTGGACCGCATCGGCGGCGACGGCGGTATCGTCGGCGGTTTCCAAGTGCTGATGAACGCGCATCCGGAACATTTCCACATGATCCTCAAACCCGACAATCCGTTCTACAAGGATTTGCCGGGCTTGAGCGTGTTGATCGGCGGCATGTGGATCATGAACGTCAGCTACTGGGGCTTCAATCAGTACATCATCCAGCGCGCGCTCGCAGCGAAAGACATCGCCGAAGCGCAGAAAGGCGTGGTGTTCGCGGCGTTCCTGAAACTGCTGATGCCGGTGATCGTGGTACTGCCGGGCATCGCCGCGCTGATGCTGGTGACCGACATCGAAAAACCCGATCAGGCCTATCCGAAGATGATGGCGCTGCTGCCGACCGGCGTGCTCGGTCTGGTGTTCGCGGCCTTGATCGCGGCGATCGTGGCCTCGCTGGCGTCGAAGATCAATTCGATCTCCACCATCTTCACCCTCGATTTCTACGCCAAACGCGCGCCGAACCGCGAGCAGGCGCATTTGGTGAAAGTCGGCCGGATCGCGGCGACCGTCGCGATCGTGCTGGCGGTGTTGGCGGCGAAACCCTTGCTCGGCAGTTTCGATCAGGGCTTCCAGTACATCCAGGAATACACCGGCTTCTTCACCCCGGGCATCGTGGTGATCTTCATGCTCGGCCTGTTCTGGAAGCGCGCCAACGAAGCAGGCGCGATTACCGCTGCGGTCGGTTCGTTCGCGCTTTCCATCGTGCTGAAACTGGCGTGGCCGGAACTGCCGTTCATGGATCGCGTGGGCCTCGTGTTCCTGTTGGCGCTGGCCTTGGCGGTGGTGGTGTCGCTGATGACGCGAAGCCGCGGCGATGCCAACCGCATACGCACCGACGACGTGAGTTACGGCACCCGCATGTCCTTCAACGCCGGTGCGGTCGGCGTGATCGGAATTCTGGTCGCGCTGTACGCCGCGTTCTGGTGAGATGGTCGAGAAGGCCGATTCGTGAAGCCGATTCGTCGGCCGATGGTTTCAAGCGAGCCCGGACTTGCGCCGGGCTCGCGGCTCGGAAAACGACTGGTTCGATGTTGTCGATGACCCGCGACATGCGGCGCTGCGGTTAGTCGCTACGACAACTCGCTGGAACCAGTCGCTTGAACCAGTTGCTAGAACCAGCCATTTGACCAGCGCGTTCACCACTCGCCGTGCGCCCCGCGCACGGACGGCACGCAACTATCTTCGTGCGTTGAGCGCGTAATCCCCGAGCGCTCAGCGCATTTTTTTCGGGCGCGATGCCGCTTTGCCTGATGCCGCTTTGTTCGACGCGGTTTTACTCGATGCGGCTCTACTCGGCGCCGCTTTGCTCGATGCCGCATGACCCGGCGCCGGCCCGGTGGATTCGCGGAACACCAGTTCGTAAGGCACCTGCACCACGCCTCCGGCCAGCGGGTCGCGTATGGATAACAACAACTGTTCCGTCGCGATGCGGCCCATGTCGCGGCTGGCCTGGCGCACCGTCGTCAGCGATGGCCATAACTGGCGCGCCATCGGCAAATCGTCGAACCCGAACACCGACAGGTCCTGTGGCACGCGCACGCCGCGGCGCGCCGCCGTGTGCAACACGCCGGCCGCGGTGTCGTCGTTGGCGGCGAAAATGGCGGTAGGCGGCTCGGGCAACGACAACAGCGCCTCAGCGCCGGCCGTCCCCGATTCGAACACGAATTCGCCCGGCACCACCAAGGCCTTGTCGTATGCGATGCCCGCATCGGCCAAGCCGTCGCGGTAGCCCTGCAAGCGCCACTCGGCCGCACCGTGATCGCGATGGCCCTTGATGTGTCCGATCCGGCGATGCCCCAAGCCGACGATGTAGGCCATCATCTCGCGCACCGCGCGGCGCTCGTCCAAACGCGCGCCGATCCGCGCGTTCTGCTCGCGCGGCGAAATGCTGGCGTAACGCACGCCCATCGCCTGCAGTCGCTCCAGCAGCGCCTCGTCGTCGGTCAGCGGCGGCGTCAGCACCAAGCCGTCGGGCGCGTACTGCGCCACGCTGTCGGCGATCGCATCGACATGGTCGCGGCTGGCGTAATCCACCGGCCGCATCATCATGCTGTAGTGCGCGGCCTCGCAGGCGTCCAACACCCCGGACACCACCTGCATCACATAACTGCTGGACGGATTGTCGTACAGCGTCGAGATCAGATACGACCGCCGCCCCGCCAGACTGCGCGCCGAAGGATTCGGGCGGAAATTCAGCGCCTTCGCCGCCGCCTCCACCTTCGCCCGCGTTTCCGGACGCACGTTCGGCTCTTGGTTGAACACCCGCGAGACGGTCTTCATCGACACGCCCGCGGCTCGCGCCACGTCGTCGATCCGAACCCCCGCTCCCCCCGATTTACGCATTCGTTTCGCTCCCGAGCTTAGGCGTCGATTATGCCGGGTATGACGGGCGATGGTGCGTTTTAGCTAGAGGAACGACGCCCTCGCCCGGATCGTCGAAGCGAGAGCGTCGGTAGCGCGTTCAGGTCAGCGACAACATGCTGCTCCGATCTTGATTCCTCGCTGGCCCTGATTTTATTTTCGCTCCCACGTTATTTTGCGAGACACATCCGTTGGGCCACACGACTGCGATATCGCGCGGCCCAACGGGATCTTGGGTTTACTGGCAAGCCATGATGAGTCTGCGTTCCCTATAGAGTTGATTGCCGCAACCCCAGCAAGGCGTTGGGGAAATACGGGGTACCAGCGGACCTTGGATACCCCATTTCCCAAAGGCCCCGCAAACGGCGCCGGGGGTTTTATTGGCCAACCACACGTTGTCGATTTGCCAAAGTTTGCCCTGAAAATTGAATTGGCAAGAATTGCCGGTGAAATAGGGCGCCTCCCAGCAATTTCCCCATACTATCGGCTTCCAATGCCCTTGGGCCGCAGAGGCAGGCGTACTCGACAAAAGACTGCCGAGTGCGGCCACCAACGCAAAACCTACCAACACTTTCGTTTTCATATCGCGCTCCTGAGGATTGAGTTGAGTATCGATTGAATCTATACGCCCACACTTCTGGTGAGGCCGCCGATTCGGCAGCCGCTCACCATCCCCTGTTCCATGCATACGGCGGAAACTTCTACGACGAGGTAGGAATACCGTCGGAAAATTCCACCCATGATCTCCACCGAGCGCGCGCAACGCGCTTCGCTCGACGGATTCGAACGTCGATTCGAACGACAACGGATTTCTAGCGTTCGAAATCCGAAATCGTCGGTCTATCGAAAACGCTGACTCGCTTTCTCGCACACGCGCCGCATTTCGGCGACGCGATTACCGCATGCTGCAACTCTGCGCGGCGGATACGGACAACATCGGTACGGCTTTCGGCCGCGCATAACTCAAACCGTAGCCGTTCGCGAATTGCGGAGGGGTTGCGGCCAAGACCGCGGGCGCGAACGACGTCACGCAGGGATCGCCCGGCCACGGAAACGACGAACGGCCGCGGAAATCGTGCCGGGGTTTGCCGCCCGCGCCTGCGAGCAGCACGTCAGCGATGCCGGCGCCTTCGGAACCGGGCAACCAAGCCGCGACGAAGGCGTCGGAGGCGTTCACCAAATCGTTGACGTACGACGTGCGGCCGGAAAGGAAGACTGTCACCACGGGTTTTCCGCTCTTGGCGATGTTTTCCAGCAGTTGGCGATCCTCCGGATAACGCAGCGAATGCGTGATCGCCGTCGGGATGGCCACGTCGCCCTTCATTTCCGCATAGGGTTTCTCGCCGATCACCGCGATCGCGATGTCGTAGTCGCCCATGTTCGCGCCGACGCGCGTGCCGTCCATGATCGTGAAGTCGTCGCCCGCCACGGCGCGAAGACCGGCGAGCACGCTTTGCGCTTCGGGATAATCGTCGTTGGTGGTTTCGTCGCCCTGCCACGTCAGCGACCAACCGCCGGCTTGCATCGGAATATTGTCCGCGCCGCTGCCGACCACCAACACGCGCGCGCCGGGCTTGATCGGCAATGCCGCGCGCTCGTTCTTCAGCAAGACCAGCGATTCGCGAACAGCGCGGCGCGCCAAATCGCGATGCTGCAGGGCGGCGAGGTCGCCCGCGCGCGGATGCGCGGACGGCGCTTTGCCGTCGAACAGGCCCGCGCGCAGTTTCACGCGCAGGATTCGGCGCACCGCATCGTCGATGCGCGCCATCGGAATTTCGCCTGCCTCGACTTGGCGGACGGTGTTCTCGATGAACGCTTTCCAATCGTCCGGCACCATGAACATGTCGGTGCCGGCGTTGACCGCCTGCGGGCAACTGGCCTTGGTGCAACCTGGAATCTGCTCGATGGCGTTCCAGTCGGAGACCAAAAACCCGTCGAAACCGACCTTGTTTTTCAGCGCATCGGTCAACAGCATGCGATTGCCGTGCATCTTGCCGTAATCGACGCCGGTGCCCGGGTCTTTCCAACTGTTGTACGACACCATGATGTTCTGCGCGCCCGCGCGCAACGCGGCGAAATAGCCTTGCGCGTGGGTGCGGACGAGTTCGCGCTGACCGACGATGGTCTGACCCTGGTCTTTGCCGCCGTCGGTACCGCCGTCGCCGAGAAAATGTTTGACGCTCACGATCGCACTGCCGTCGCCGAACCGGCCCTGCATGCCACGCACGTAAGCCTCCGCGTAGGCGGAGACCAACGCGGGATCGTTCGAATAGCTTTCGTACATGCGGCCCCAGCGCGCGTTCTGCACCACCGGCACCGCGGGCGCGAACACCCAATCGATACCGCTGGCGCGCACGCCGGTCGCCGTCGCCGCCGCGATCTCGCGGATCAGCGCCGAGTCGTGCGCGGCGCCCAGACCGATGTTGTGCGGGAACAGCGTCGCGCGATACACGTTGCTGTGACCGTGAACGGCATCGGTGCCCCAGACGATGGGAATTTGCGTCGCCATATCGGTCGACATCGACGCGGTGTAATACGCATCGGCCAGCGCCAACCAATCGCCGACCGCGGCGTGTTTGTTCTTGCCCGGCCAGGAGCCGCCGCCGTTGAGCACCGAACCGATGTAGTACGCGCGCACTTCCTCGGGCGTGATCGATTTGATCTCGGCCTGCGTCATCTGCCCGACTTTTTGCGTCAGCGTCATCTTGGCGAGCATGCCGTCGATGCGCTTTTCCATCGCGGCGTCGCGACGGATGGGGCTGGCGACCTTGCGCCATTCCGCGACGGGACCGGCTTCGGCCGGCGAGCGCGCATTCGCCACGGCGACGATGCCGCCGATGCAAAGCGTCGCGGCCAAGGCGAGCGTCGTGGGACGCGAGAGCGGGGAGACGACATCGGCGTCGCTAAACGCGCCGATGCGGCGATTCGAGGCGGGGGTTTTCAAAGCGCGACTCTCCGGGAATTCAAAACTCCGCATCGCCGCCGCGTGTCGAGCGCGGCGGCGATGCGTCGGATCACATCTTGAAGTTCAAGCCCAACAGGAACTGACGCCCATATTCGTTGTACTCCAACGGCGTGGTGTAGAAATCGCCGCCGTTGGCGAAGTCCGAACGCTGCACCGTGCGGTACGGCGAATCGGTGACGTTGTTCACCTGGAACAACACCGACCAGCCGGCCATCTTCGTCCCCGGCTGAAACTCGTAACCGAGCTGCAAGTCGGTTTGACGATCGGCCAGCACCTGCGTGTAGCTGCGTTGCGCGAACAACGAGGTGATTTCGCCCTGGAACTCCGAGCGGTAACGCTGGCTCACGCGCGCCGAGAAACCATGGTTCTCGTAATACGCGGTGAGATTGCCCACCACTTTGGATAACCCCGGCAAACCTTGACGCAGGCGCGAATCGTCGAGCGGATTAGGGTCGATCGATGTTTCGGTATACGACGCATTGAACAGGACGCCGAAGCCTTCCAACACAGACGCCAATGCGCCGCCCTCCACCGAGGTGCTGAATTCCACGCCGCGCATGTAACCGCCCTTGCCGTTCGCGGGCGTCGTGAAGGTACCGATATTACTCAGCGGAACGTTTGTGGTCGGATTGCTGAAGCCGGTGAAGTCGTACTGAATTCTCTGATTGTAGATATAGGTTTCGAGATCCTTGTAGAACAGCGCCAGCGCGACGTAACCGGCTTGGCCGTAATATTTTTCGAACGACAGATCGACCGAGGTGGCTCGCCAGGGTTCGAGCAGCGGATTGCCGCCGTTACCGCTCCACAAATGCGGTGATGTCGTGCTGACGCCGGCGCTGGCCGCCGCGCGCAGATCGTCGATGCGCGGACGTGCCATGGTCTTCGCCGCGCCGAAGCGCACCATCCAACCGTCGCCAAAATCGCCGACGAGATTCAAGCTGGGCAGCACGTCGTCGTAACTGGTTCCGCGGGTCAAGGTACCGGCGACGGTATTGTTGTCGACGTCGAAGCCGACCGAAGACTGTTTGGTGTGCACCAACTGCACGCCGACGTTGCCGCGTAGGCGCAGCCAGTCGCCGAATTCGGTATCGATATCGAGCTTGCCGTAAGCGGTTTCGATGTTCTCGCGGACGGTGAAATCTTTCTTGAGATCGTCGCCGCTCAGATTGAGAAACAAATCGTAATGCCGCCGCAGGGCGCCATTGACATCGTAGGTGAGCACACCGGGGAATCCGGCGAAGCCCAAGTCGACCGGACCGCGCACCAGATCGGCATCCACCGCGACGGAGGTCGCGTTGTTACGCAGTTGCGCGAAGTAGACCGAGGAAGTCTTGTCCTTCACGCGCTCGGTGCCCGAGAAGCCGAGTTGGAAGCCCGAGAACGGGCCGTCGACGAAGCTCCGGGCGATCTCCATTCGCACGCCGGTGTGCTGGTCGTCCTGCTTGGTCTTTTCCAAACGACCTTCGCGTCCCCAACCCGCGGGGTCGCTGAGCAGAATCGTCGAGCGATTGGCGTAATCCAGGCCCGGGCTGAAATGCGCGAAGCCCGAGGAATCCAACGGCACGTTGAAGCCGATGCTGTCGAGCGTCGCCGAGCCGGCATAGGTTTCGAGGTTGCTCTGATCGCGTTTGGCGCGCGAGTGATAAGCATCCACATCGACCGACCAGTTTTCGTTCAACTGGAATTCGTTTTTCCAGCCGATCGAATACATCGTGTCGTCGCGCGTGTTGTGGTCGTTGCGCACCACCGGTTCGAGGTTGTTCGCGGTGCCGCTGACGACCACTGGGTAACCGCCGGTGGGACGGGTGACCACATTGCTCAACGTCACGCCGTTGCCGGTCCATGGGTCTTGCGACCACATGATGCCGCGCATCGCTTCTTTCTGCTCGAAGCGCGAGTAGTACACGTCGAGCGTGCTGTGCATGAAGTCGCTGGGCTTGTACTCCAACACGCCCATGATGCCGTCGCGGACCTGATCGCGCGAACGCGCCCAGGCTTCGGCGCCCATGATCGCCGCCGCATCGTTGGGTTTGCCCGGGATGTTGCCGCCCCAAGGCGTCGTATTGCCCCACCACCACGCTTTGTAATGCTGCTCTTGGAACGGCGAATCCAATTCGGCGACGCCGATCGCCACGCCGATGGTGTTATCGGCGAACTGGTCGATATAGGACGCGCTGACGCGGTAGCCGGTATCGCTGGCGTCAGGGTTTTGCTTGCCGAGCGAGTTGTATTCGCCACGAACGTTGGCGGAGAAGCGGCGCTGACCGACGCTCAAGGGCCGAATGGTGCGCAGATCGACCGTGCCCGAGAGGCCTTGGCCGATCACGCTGGCGTCGGGGTTCTTGTAGACGATCGCCGAGTCCAACAACTCGGACGGGTATTGGTCGAACTCGACGCCGCGGTTGTCGCCGGTGCTGACCTGTTCGCGACCATTGAGCTGGGTAGCGGCGAAGTCGGGCGACATGCCGCGGATCGCGATCACCTGGGCGCGGCCGTCGACACGCTGCGCGGCCAAACCCGGCAAGCGCGCAAGCGATTCGGCGATGCTCACGTCGGGCAGTTTGCCCAGATCTTCGGACGACACCGCTTCGACGATCGATGCCGATTGCTGTTTGGTCTCGCGCGAGGTTTCGATGCTTCGGCGGATACCGGTGACGACGATGGTGTCGAGCGTTTCGGACTCTTCGGCGTCTTCTTTCGCCTTTTCTCCCGCCGCGTCTTGCGCTTGGGCCGAATAGGCCACCAACGCCAGCGAGCAGGCGGCCGCCAGGGCGCAAGTGCGCAGCCCCGAGCGAGCCTTCGCACCGCGTTGCGGCCAGGATTGGGTACGGATGGTCATTGCTCTCCCTCACGGATGCGGTTGTTGACAGCGCTGTCAAATACATGTATTTCCTTAACGTGTCAACACATCGCGCGTCCTTAGCCCCGAGTACCGTCGTATCCGTGCGTGTTTTCGCGGCGAAACGTATCCACGGCGGCGCCCGATTTGTTGCGCTGCAATACGGCTGCCGCGCGAACGAAGGGCCGTTTTCGAGGAGACTTCACCGCATGAAATCGCTTTACCCGCTCGCATGCTGTCTGTGGATGGCCGTCGTCGCACCCGCCATCGCGGCGGATGCTCCGACCGAGCTCCGCGTCTGGGCCACCACTGCCGACCGTCGCTACGCGCTGACCGAGTTGCCGGTGGATGCGACGTCGTCCGCTGTCGAGCTCGCTGCTATCGATGGGCATGCTGTCGATGGGCATGCTGTTGATGAGCATGCCGTCGATGAGCACGCCGCCGTTGAGCAAGACGTGCCGGAGATCGTCATCGCGATCGATCCCACGCAGCGCCATCAGCGCATCGAGGGTTTCGGCGCGTCGATCACCGACAGCTCGGCCTGGCTGTTGCAGCGCACATTGCGACCCTCCGCGCGCAAAGCGTTGCTGCGGGAACTCTTCGCCGCGCCGCCGAATGGCATCGGCTTGGGCATGGTGCGCTTGACCATCGGCGCTTCGGATTTTTCGCTGAGCCACTACAGTCTCGACGACGCGCCCGCGGGCGAAACCGACCCCACGCTCAAGCGCTTCCACTTGCCGCCTCAGCAGCGCGATGTATTGGCGGCGACCCGCGCGGCGCGCGCGATCAACCCCGACCTGCGCGTGATGGCCTCGCCCTGGAGCGCGCCGGCATGGATGAAGGACAACGACAGCCTGATCAAAGGCACCCTGCGCGAAGAACACTACGACGCGTTCGCGCGCTACATGATCAAGTACGTCGACGCGCTGTCGGCACGCGGGATTCCGCTGTTCGCGCTCACCCTGCAGAACGAGCCGGCGTTCGAGCCGGAGAACTACCCCGGCATGCGGCTGAGCGCGCAGCAACGCATCGCGCTGATCGGTACGCATCTGGGGCCGATGCTGCGCGCCGCGGGCCACAAGGTCCGCATTCTCGACTGGGACCACAACTGGGATCAGCCCGAGGAACCGACGGCGGTGCTCTCCGACCCCACGGCGTCGCGCTACGTGGACGGCGTGGCCTGGCATTGCTACGGCGGCCATGTTTCGGCGCAGTCGAAAGTGCGCGATCTGTTTCCGGACAAAAGCGTCTATCTCACCGAATGCTCCGGCGGCGATTGGGAGCCGGTGCGCAGCGGCGGCATGACCTTGCTGGCGCGGGATCTGATCGTCGGCGGCACCCGCCACTGGGCCAGCGGCGTGCTGCTGTGGAATTTGGCGCTCGACGAACATTCGGGGCCGCATGCGGGCGGCTGCGGCAATTGTCGCGGTGTGGTCACGATCGACAGCCGCACCGGCGCGGTGACGCGCAACGACGAGTACTACGTGTTGGCGCACGTCAGCCGGTTCGTCCCGCCGGGCGCCTATCGCGTGGCCTCCAGCGAGGGCCGCGACGGCGTGGACAATGTCGCGTTCGTCGATGCCGCCCGGAATCGCACGATTCTGGTGGTCGTCAATGCGTCCGAACGCCCGCGCACGGTGACGCTGGACGCCCCCGGTCTGCGCACGCGCTACACGCTGGCGCCCAAAAGCCTGCACACCTTCGTTTGGCCGGACGCGACCAAAACGCCCGATGTAACGAAACACGGTCGGAACCGATGACTTGTAAACGTTTACACTGTCGCCGCTTCCACGGTACCGCTTAGGCTTGCGTGTTTCAGTAACGGACCCGGCTGTGACGACTTCCTCCGCTTCGCTGCTCACCATCTTCGGCGCCACCGGCGATCTCGCCCAGCGCATGTTGTTGCCCTCGCTGTACGGCCTGGAAAGCGACGGCTTGCTGTCGCCTTCACTGAAACTGCTCGGGACCGCCCGCAGCGGTCTGGACGACGCCGCGTTCCGCGACTTCGTCGCCCAGTCGATCGCCAAATTCGTCCCCGCCGAGCTGCAGCGCGAAACGACGCTGCAGGCGCTGCTCGCCCGCGTGCGATACCAGCCGGCCTCGCTCGACGACGCGGATTCGATGCGCATCCTGGCCGAGCGCATCCGTTCGTTGCGCGACGGCGATGTGTTGTATCACATGAGCACGGCGCCGAAGTTCTACGAAAAAGCCTGCGCCGCGTTGGCCGAACACGGCCTCGCCGGGCCGGGCACGCGAGTGATGCTGGAGAAGCCGATCGGTCACGATCTGCAAGGCGCGCTGGAAATCAACGACGGCGTGACCCGCAGCTTCGACGAGGATCGCGTGTATCGCGTCGATCATTACCTCGGCAAGGAAGGCGTGCAGAACCTGCTGGCGCTGCGTTTCGGCAACGTGCTGTTCGAGCCGTTATGGAACGCGCGGCATATCCAGCAAGTGCAGATCACCGCGGCCGAAACCGTGGGTGTGGAAGGCCGTGGCGATTACTACGACGATTCCGGCGCCATGCGCGACATGGTGCAGAACCATCTGCTGCAACTGCTGTGCCTGACCGCGATGGAGCCGCCCTCGCAATTCGAGCCCACGGCGGTGCGCAACGAAAAGATCAAAGTGCTGCGCTCGTTGCGCCCGATTGGCCGCAACGAAGTGGCGTCCGAAACCGTCGCCGGGCAATACGTCTCCGGCGCGATCGGCGGACAGGCGGTGCCGGGTTATCTCGAAGAACTCGGAAGGGGCAGCCGCACCGAAACCTATGTCGCGATGCGCGCGCATATCGACAACTGGCGTTGGTCGGGCGTGCCGTTCTATTTGCGCACCGGCAAACGCATGCCCCGGCGCTGCACCGAAATCTATCTGCAATTCCGTGCGGTGCCGCATTCGATCTTCGCCCGCGGCGGCGCGGCGGCCGAACCGAATGCGTTGATCATTCGTCTGCAGCCGGAAGAGCGCATCGAGCTGCAGTTGATGCACAAGACCCCGGGCCTGGATCGCAGCGGTTTGCGGCTGTCGCAGGTGTCGCTGGATCTGGATCTGGACGAGGAGTTCAAGCACGAACGTCGCCGCCTGGCTTACGAGCGCCTGTATCTCGACGCGCTGGAAGGCAACGGCACGCTGTTCGTACGCCGCGACGAAACCGAAGCGGCGTGGCAATGGGTGGATGCGATCCGCGACGGCTGGGACCGCGCGGGCGTGATGCCGAAATCGTACGCCGCCGGCACCTGGGGCCCGAACGCCGCGATCGCGATGACCGAACGCCACGGCCACAGTTGGCGAGAGTGAGCATCGGCATGGCCTGGATCGAACACGACTATTCCGACACCGCCGCGCTGGCCGACGCGCTCGCCGCGCGTTTGCGCGAGGCCTGCGCCCGCGCGCTGCGCGAACGCGGCGCCGCGCTGTTGTCGCTGGCAGGCGGCCGCACGCCGTTTCCGGCGTATCGCGCGCTGGCCGCGAGCGAGGACATCGATTGGTCGAAGGTCGTCGCAATGCCCGGCGACGATCGCTGCGTGCCGCACGATCACCCGGCCTGCAACGTCGCCGCATTGCGCGAAGCGTTCGCCGACGCGCGCGGTGCGCGGATCGAAGCCTTGACCGCGAGCGACGGCGATGTCGACACGTCGTTGACGCAGGCGCGTGCGATGCTGGCGCAGCATGACGCGCCGTTCGATGCGGTGGTGTTGGGCATGGGCGACGATGCGCATACCGCGTCGTTGTTTCCGAACGTCGCCGGTTTACGCGAAGCGATGGCCGTGGACGCGCGCGACGACGCCTTCGCATTGACGCCCGATCCGCTGCCGCCGGAAGCGCCGTTCGCGCGCATCACGCTCGGCTTCGCGCGATTGTCCCGCGCCCGCGAATGGCACTTAGCGGTGGTCGGCGAACGCAAACGCGCGGTGTTGCGCACGGCGCAAGCGCGCCTCGATCCCATCGGCGCGCCGATCTCCGCCTTCCTGCATGCGCCGGACGCTTCGATCGAGCCCCGCGTGCTGCACATCCATTGGAGTCCCTAATGTCTCTGCATCCCGTCGTCGAGCGCGTGACCGCACGCATCGCCGAGCGCAGCCGCAAGACGCGCGGCGCGTACCTCGACAAGATCGATCGCGCACGCACGGACGGGCCGGCGCGCCGCAACCTCGGCTGCGGCAATCTGGCGCACGGTTTCGCCGCGGCCGGCGGCGACAAGCCGTCGCTCAAAACCGGCGCGGGCGGCAATATCGGTATCGTCACCGCCTACAACGACATGCTCCCGGCGCATCAACCGATGGAGCATTACCCCACGCTGATCCGCATGGCCGCGCGCAACGCGGGCGGCAGCGCGCAGGTGGCCGGCGGCGTGCCGGCGATGTGCGATGGCGTGACCCAGGGCCGCATCGGGATGGAGTTGTCGTTGTTCTCGCGCGACACCATCGCGCTCGCCACCGCGGTGGCGCTTTCGCACGATATGTTCGATGCCGTGTTGATGTTGGGTGTGTGCGACAAGATCGTGCCGGGCTTGTTGATCGGCGCGCTGAGCTTCGGCCATTTGCCCACGATCTTCGTCCCCGCCGGCCCGATGCCCTCCGGTTTGCCGAACAAGGAAAAAGCCGCGGTGCGTCAACGCTACGCGGACGGCAAAGCCACACGCGAGGAATTGCTCGACGCCGAATCGGCTTCGTATCACGGCGCCGGCACCTGCACGTTCTACGGCACCGCCAATTCCAATCAAATGCTGATGGAAGCGATGGGCCTGCATCTGCCGGGCACCGCGTTCGTCAATCCGAACACGCCGCTGCGCGATGCGCTGACTGTCGCCTCCGCCGAACAAGCGCTGCGCATCACCGCGCTGGGTAACGATTACCGACCGATCGGCCGCACCGTCGACGAAAAAGCCATCGTCAACGCGATGGTGGGTTTGGCCGCGACCGGCGGCTCCACCAATCACGCGCTGCATCTGGTCGCGATCGCGCACGCCGCCGGCTTGACGATCGATTGGACCGATCTGGACGAACTGTCGCAGGCGACGCCGCTGTTGGCGCGCGTGTATCCCAACGGCAGCGCCGACGTGAACGATTTCCATCGCGCTGGCGGCCTCGGTTTCGTGTTGCGCGAGTTGATCGACGCCGGTTTGATGCACGGCGATCTGCTGTGCGTGCACGGCGGCGATCTGCGCCGGCAAACGCAAGCGCCGGCACTCGACGGCACGCGTTTGGTGTGGCGCGACGCCCCGCTGCAGTCGCGCGATACCGGCATCGTGCGCCCGGTCGCCGAACCGTTCGATCGCGAAGGCGGCCTGCGCTGCGTGGACGGCAATCTCGGTCGCGCGATCGTGAAAATTTCCGCGGTGGCGCCGGAGCATCGCGCCATCGCCGCGCCTGCGCGGGTGTTCGAATCGCAGGACGCGTTGCTCGCGGCGTTCAAGGCCGGCGAGTTGAATCCTCGCGAAGGCTTCCAGGGCGATTTCGTCGCCGTGATGCTCGGCCAGGGCCCGCGCGCGAACGGCATGCCGGAATTGCACAAACTCACGCCCACGTTGGGCGTGCTGCAGGATCGCGGCCAACGCGTGGCGCTGCTGACCGACGGCCGCATGTCCGGCGCCTCGGGCAAAGTGTTGGCGGCGATCCACGTCACACCCGAAGCTGCCTGCGGCGGCGCCATCGCGAAACTGCGCGATGGCGACATGATTTTGATCGACGCCGAAGCCGGCGCGATGCACGCCGATGTCGATCCCGCGGAGTGGGCGGCGCGCGCGCCGCGTCCGCTGGATCTGCGCGATAACCGCGTCGGCGTCGGCCGCGAATTGTTCGGATTGATGCGCACTCAAGTCGGCTCGGCCGAAGAAGGCGCATGCAGCCTTTTCGTCAACGAAGACGCCGGAGCCTGATCGATGCCCTCATCGAACGCCTCGCTCGCCATGATCGCCGACATCGGCGGCACCAATGCGCGCTTCGCGCTCACCGACCTGTCCACGCCGACGCCGCAAGTGTTGGACGCGCGCAGCCTCGTCGCCGCCGAATTCGCGAGCCTGCAGCACGCCGCCGAGCATTACCTCGCCGCAATCGGCGCGAAACCGCAGAAAGCCGCGATCGCTGTCGCCAGCCCGGTCAACGGCGAAGAGATTCGCCTCACCAATCGCGCGTGGTCGTTCACCCGCAGCGAACTGCAGCGCGCGCTCGATTTGAACAGCCTGCATCTGCTCAACGATTTCGGCGCGGTGGCATGGTCGGTGCCGGGCCTGAGCGCGAACGAACAAATCGCGGTGCACGGCGACGACAGCGGCCTGCGCGGCCCGGTGACGGTAATCGGCCCGGGCACGGGTCTCGGCGTCGCGTTGATGGTCGGCCATGACCCGCAGTGGCAGGTGGTGGAAACCGAAGGCGGGCACGTGAGTTTCGCGCCGCTGGGCGACGAGGAGTTGGCGATCGCGCGCTGGTTCACCGCGCGCTTCGGCCGGGTCTCGAACGAACGTCTGCTCTGCGGCAGCGGCTTGTCGCATATCGATGCGGTGCTGCGCGGCGCGGTGGATCACACCACCGGCCAACACCAAACGCTGCGCGAACCGAGCGAGATAGTAACGGCCGCATTGGAAGGCCACGACCTCGCCGCGCGTCGCACGCTCGCGCGTTTCTGCGCGGTACTCGGCAGCGTCGCGGGCGATGCGGCATTGATCCACGGCGCGCGTACGGTGATGATCGCCGGCGGTATCGTGCCGCGCTTCGTGCCGTTCCTGCGCAGCAGTGCGTTCCGCGAACGCTTCCTCGCCAAAGGCCGCTTCGCCGCGTATCTGGAATCGGTGAACATCCGCGTCATCACTCACACCGGCCCGGGCCTGCTCGGCGCAGCGGTGGCGTTGCGCGCGCAGCATTGAGCGGATTGCGAAATCTTCGCGCGCGCGATCCCGCCCAGTTCGCGGTATTTTTAACCTGTCATCCCGAGCGCAGCGAGGGACCTGCTGTTTTTTTCATGTTGCGAATAACGAAAGCAGGTCCCTCGCTGCGCTCGGGATGACATTCGAATCTCCCCCGCGCTTCGCGCTCACGCTTCGCTTCTCACTCACGGCCCACGCATGAACGACACCATCACCCAACGCATCGACGCCGTCCTCCGCCAAGCGCCGGTGGTGCCCGTGCTCGCCGTAAGCGATCTCGACGACGCCGTACCGCTGGCCGAAACCCTGGTCGCCGCCGGCTTGCCCGTGCTCGAAATCACATTGCGCACCCCGATCGCGCTCGAAGTCATTCGCCGCATGCGCGACGTGCCCGGCGCCATCGTCGGCGCCGGCACCGTGCTCACCCGCGCCGATCTGTTCGCCGTGCAAGACGCAGGCGCGAGCTTCGCGATTTCCCCTGGCGGCACCGACGCGCTGTACGACGCCGCCCGCGACGCCGACATCCCGCTGTTGCCCGGCATCGCCACCGCCAGCGAACTCATGCGCGGCCTGGAACACGGCTACAAACGCTTCAAATTCTTCCCAGCCGAATCCAGCGGCGGCATCGCCGCCCTCAAAGCCTTCGCCGGCCCCTTCGCGCAAGTGAAATTCTGCCCCACCGGCGGCATCGATGCCGCGAAAGCGCCGGGCTATCTCGCACTACCGAACGTCATCACGGTGGGTGGGTCGTGGATGGTGCCTGCGGAGGCGTTGAAGGCAAGGGATTGGAAGCGAATCGGGGCATTGGCGAAGGAGGCCGCCGGTCGCGACTGATCGACCGCTTTGTAACCACGGCAGCGATTTTGCGTATCGCTGCCGTCGGCTCCCACCCTATGCGATAACCGCCTTAGCGGATGCCGCTTACTCGGCGAGATCCAGTTTCTTCTTCATCGCATCCGCGAGGGCGGCACTGATGTCGTCCTTCTTGTCTTCCAGAAATTTCGCGTACAACTTCAGCCCACGGCCGGGCTGCCCCACTTCCGCAATCGTGAATACGGGCGCAGCGACGGTTCTCGGTGGCAATGGCATCACCGGCGCGCTGCTCCACAGCGCGTCGATTTCGCTTGGCTTGAGACCCCATTCGCACACGCCATCGACTGCCGTCCGATCTTTCTTGATCGGACAGGAAAACGTCACGATGGGCGCTTGCCCCGATGTCCATTTTTTCCCTCCGTTGCCCGGGTCGTTGGTCAGTCCATCGAGTTGCAAGCGCACGGATACAGCGGCGTTTTCTCCTTCACGGGCATGCTGCGGCTTGAGTTGCGCCAACGACCACGCATAGGGCAACACTCGGACGCGGTTCCCCGCTTCGGGGTGTAAAATGATGCCGATTGAAAATGCAGTTTCGCGATCGCTCGCGCCCACGCAACTTGCGGTCCCATCCAAGAGATCGGACCGATCGACCATACACGTGATTCTTTTCGCGGTAACGCAGATATCACCGGCTGTGGAATCCGCGAATACGAACGCTTCATCATATGCGGGCGTGTTGCTGTAACTTTCGGAATATTCCGCAATTCTGCGGAGAGCGCGATCCTTCACGGCGCTCACGATGGTCGAAGCGATCCAGTCGATAACGATACCGGTTGCGACGCTGCTGAGGAACTTCTGCCCAGTGGTGGCGCTATCATCCGCTTGGTTCGGATTGTGGTTGTAAGACGGGCAGAAAAGGCGCGTTCGTTCGTCGAATCCGAGCGACGGATCCGTAGAAGGCAACTTCTTGTCGTTCTGTCTGGGGGCCCACTCGACCTCCAACGAATCGTGAGGCACCCTCATGTCTTCTGCACGCGCCGAAAGCGTCGCCAATAGCGACAATGCGACGGCAATGATCATGTATTTCATACCAGAGCTCCTTGAGGCTGAATTTCGTGAACGAATGGTGCGTCGTCGCCAGCGTTATTCGCTTCAACTCTCTTTGCGACCTCGCTGCGTTCAGGGCATCGTCATTTCGACCGATCCATGGTGACGGCAAAAAGCGTTTCTGACTTGCTCATTCTGGTATCACCTCCGCCTCGGCTCACACCCCACGCCATCCCCATCACGATCCAGATGAGGGCCGTAGCCGGGGTCGCCGCGCCTTACCGGCGCGGCGCCTGCGGCGCGCGCTTCGGCGCAATTCGCGAATGCCCCACCGCCTCGCGTGCGACGCGTAGGCGCGGCACGCGAAGGCGCGAAGTCGTATCGAGGCGATGAATTCGGACGCGATGAAGAAGCGCCGCCATGGCAGTGATACCCGCCGCGTTTGCGGTCGTGGTGGCAGCCTTCGGCGTTGAGTCGGCCGCCGTGGGCATGGCCATCGATGGCGATGCAGGCAAGGATCGCGGTCGCTGTCGTCGCTATCAATTTCGCCGTATGGCGAAGCGTGAATGCCGATGCGATTCCTGCGCCTGCCCTGACCATTCGGCATTCCCCCTGTGGAATGCGCTTCGATACGAACGCGAAGCGTGAGGGAACTGTCGATCCGCGCGGGACGATTGTCAATCGCCCGCGCGAAGAGTGATTGGTATCGATGTGCGATCTATTCGGTGCTGTCTATGCAGAATCGAAGATCGTTTTGTGCGGTTTATCGACCTTTTCCGCGCTTCGTCGCGGTACGCGGTTTCCGAACGTATTTCTTCGTCGTTTCGGCTTTCGCTTTCGGGGCGCGTTTCGCGGTCGTTTTCTTGCGCGCGCGTCGCGTCGGCGCCGCATCCGGCGCGGTATCTTCCGGCGCCTCCACCGTGCGGTTCGCATGCGCGAACGTCAGTTTCAGCGTGAACGACACCAGCGTGCCGGTGTCCTGCGCTTCGGCGTCGCGGATTTCCAGTGTCCATGCGCCCTTGCCGCTCTTGCCGGCGAAGGCGGCGAGGCCGGGCGTGGTGGCGGTGTCGTAAGTCTTCTTCAGCGTGTTGACGGTGCCGCCGCCGCGGCTGTGCAGCGTGACCGCGGCCATATTCAACGCGGGGGGAGGCACGAGTTTGACGATCAAATCGCCGATGTAGGTGTGCTTGAGATCGATCGTCGCGCTCAACGTTTCGATGACGGCGGTTTCGGTCACATCGAGCGCGAAGCGCACGGTTTGCAGATCGGGAATCGGTGCGTCGAACACGCGACGCACGCTCACCGCATTTTGTGGCTGAGGTTTGGCGAGTTCCACCGCGGTGCGCGCGTTCAAACGGCCGTAACCGTATTGTTTGCTGTGACCATTGGCGTCGTAGGCGCCGCCTTGCGGGTCAATGCGATCGCAGGCGCGTTTGAGGATGTCTTTCGCCTCGTTCCACTTCAAGGCCGGATTGGCCGACAACACCAGGGCGACGACGCCCGCCGCGCCCGGGCACGCACTGGACGTGCCGCCGAAATCGTTGGCGAATTGCCCGGCGCTGTCGCCGAAGGCGAGATCGCCCGCGTTGTAACCGTCGCCGCCGCTGCGATCGACGGTCCAAATACCCGGCGTCAACGGTTCGGGACGATTGAACGGCGCGTGGCCGAAATCGTTGCTCGGGAACGCGCACCACACCGCGCGCCCGAAATCGCTGTACACACTACGCTTGCCGCGATCGTTGCATGCGGCCACGGCGATCACATTCGGGTAGCTCGCATAGCCGTCGTTGTCGACCGATTCGTTGCCGTTGCCGGCGGCGAACAGAATCACGCAACCTTTGCCGCCGCGGCCGTTGGCGATGGCGTAATCGATCGCGAGTTTGGTGCTGGCCGGCATCGGCACCACTTGGTTGTGGCGCGGATCGTTCGCTTGCCACCACTTGCCGTCGGTCGGGCCCCAACTGCAGGAAATCACATCGGCGCCATTATCGGCGGCCCAGCGAAAGGCTTCGGCTTCGCGCACCGAACCCAGGCCGGACGCGAGCCGAATCGGCATCAATTTCGCCTTCGGCGCCACGCCGCTGGCGCCCACGCCACCGTTGCCGCAGGCGACGCCCGCGCAAGCCGTACCGTGGTTGTCGCCGTCGTCGCGGCCGGTGCCGAACTGATCTTTCGGCCGCGGATTCGAGGTGCGCGAGGTCGCGTCGCGCGGCGCGACGACTTTGCCGGCGCCGCCGAATTCGGGGTGATCGATATCGACGCCGTCGTCGATGATCGCGATCGTGATGCCCTCGCCCTGCGTGAGCGCATGCGCGGCTTCGACGTTCGCGTGGGCGTCGATCTGCACGCCGCCGACAGTCGTACGCTTCAGATGCCACTGCTGCGGGAAGATCGCTTTGCGCTTGCGTTCGCGCACCAGTTCCGGATGACAGTATTCGACATCCTTTCGATCGAGCAGCTTCTTGGCGATATCGAACACCGCCTGGCCGGTGCCTTCCGGCGTTTCGACGAAATACGCGTTGGTCGCGAATGCGAGTTTGTCCTTGATCGCCAAACCGGATTTTTTCAGCACGTTTTCGCAGTCTTCCGCATCCGCGCGATCGACGAATTTCACGAAGATATTTTCGGTGTACAGCACCGGGTCTTTGGTTTTCGGGTCCATCAATACGCCGCCGGCGAAGCGCACATCGGGCGCTTGGCGCAGCGCGGTCTTGCGCGCGGCGAGCGAACGCGCGCGCGGCCCCACGTTCACTCGATACACCTCGACGCCCGCATCCGGAAACGCCACGACCAAACGGCCGTCGTCCAACTCGCCCGTCACCGGCGTGGCCACCGGCGCGGCGCCACGACGCAAGGAACGCTTGCTGCGCGTGCGCACCGCGATCATGTCGCCGCTTTCCTTCAGTTCGAATGCGGGCTGCTGTTTGGTGCCGAAATAGACGGTGGGCATGGCGATCCCCCTCGGATCCGTGCGTGGTGAGCGCCGCGACCGACGACGCGCAAGCGCGCCGCACGGGGCGGTCGTATGCCATTCAACGCGATGCGGCCGTGCGAGCGGTCATCGGATCGGGCGCTTTTCGGGCGCGGTGTGGGATCGGATTCGCCAGGAGGTTGGATTGAGCTGTGTTCGGGCCCCGTTCGAACTGCATGCGGTTCGAATCCGGCGACTATCCGTGGCGGATTCGTAAAGCGCAGCGTTAGCGATCGCCTCAACGTTCCGCGACTTGCCCCACCCACAACACCGCGTAATGCGCGGACATCGCCACGCCCAAGGCGCGCCATTCGATCTCGCGCCACTCGCGGCGATTGAGCAGCACATTCTGATGCGCGCGACTATCGCGCCAACAGCGCATCGCGATCTCGGTCGTCATGCGCTCGCTGTGCCAGCACACGATCTCGAAGCCGTCGCCGCGATACGCGCCGCGCCCGATTTCGCGCGGCTTGTCCCACATGCAACGCGCCTGCGCATGATCGGGCGTATAGCAACACGGCGACCACGCGCCGCCCCGCGACCAACTGTGCAGATTGCAGCGTCCGTTCGGCGGATACCGCTCCAAATCGGTCGCGTGCGCGCGCGCGACGCGTTCCAACGTCGGCGAGAGCGGAATGGCGGATAGACCGTTTTCGGCGCGGAGGTCGTAGACCGCGTCGATCAAGCGTTCGGCTTCGTCGATGGTCCGCTCCGCGAGCGCGACGTTCGCATAAAGACAAAGTATCGCGGCGAGGCCATTTGCGCGCAGGCGTAACGAAAGCGGCCCCGGACACCGGCCGGTAGAGATATCGCGCGTTGTGTCGCCCCTCGCCATACGAACCCCAAACGAATGTCATGCCCTCGGCGTGCGTCGCGCGTCCGGCGACGAGCCGCTTGAGGAGAAAGACGATTTCGAGGTTCGATTATTCCCTTCCGAAACGATCGGAACCGGGAAACCGATCCCAACATGATGCGGAGTGGCGGTTACCCACCGGGCTTCGTGGGTTTTCTGGCGAAAGTCGCCTCGAAGAACGGCATTCGCCGGGATGACGAACACAAGGCTTCTTGCCGCATGAAATTGATTTTCGGACAAAACTCTAGAAATCGCCGCGATGCCCACGCTTGCGCCGTGTCTCGCTGGGAGCGCGATATCGCGATCGCTTATTTCGATCTTTCTTTCGGCGGAGTATCCCGCCCGAAGACTACGGCAACGACGAAAACAAGGGCACAGAGCCCTACCAAAATGTATCCGCCGTATTCTTCGCTCAGAGAATAGAAAAGTCCGTGCTTATTCGAAAACTTGAGGTACTGCCACCCGCCGATCATGGCAGTGAGCACGAAGTAAACCAACATCATCGGTAGATCTTCTTTTTTGATCATTCGAGCGCGAGGTACCGATGGCATGCGTCGATGCCGATCTTACAACGCATGAACGCTCGTGAGCGTGGCGTCCTGCCGCTCGCACTAGCGCGCAAGCGGGCGATCTTTACTGGGCGTGAAGTCTCCGCCAGTAAACTCGAGCAACCGCCCAAAGAAAAGGCCCTTGCCGGCGGGGACCGGCAAGGGCCAAGTGTTGCTCGCCTCTGAGAGATCAGTAGCGCCAGTTCACGCCGAACAGATAGGTGCGGCCGTATTCGAAGTACTCGCGCGGTTGCGCGTCGTTGCCGCCGAACGAGGAGCGGAACGGTTCGTTTTCGAGGTTGTTGACTTGCAACAGGAAACCGAGGTTCTTGAGCATGCCCGACTGGATGGTGTAGCCGAGCTGCAGATCGGTCACGGTCTCGCCTTCGAACGTACGACGTGTCCGATCGCCGCCGAAACCTTGCACCTCGCCCACGAACTGCGAGCGGTGACGCTGGCTCACGCGAGCGGAGAAACCGAAGCGCTCGTAGTACGCGGTGATGTTGGAGACGTACTTGGACAGCCCGGGCAACGGCTCGTTGGGTGAACTCGGACCGAGCGGCTGGACGCTGCTGGTCGTGTCGGAGTAGTTGGCCTGGATGCCGAAGCCCATCAACGGCTCCCACAACACGTCCAAAGGCACCGAGACCGCCAACTCATAGCCCTTCACCGTACCGCCCTCGCCATTCACCGGACGCGTATAGACGCCGACCGGGTTCGGCGGCGGGTTGGCCGGATAATCCGCGGGCGTGACGACGGTATCGTTGATATTGAACAGCGTCGCGTCGTTGTAGATGTACGTCTTCAGGTCTTTATAGAAATACGCGGCGCTGACGTAAGCTTTGCCGTCGCCGAAATATTTCTCGTAAGAGATGTCGAACGCATTCGCTTCCCAAGGCTTCAACTCAGAGTTGCCGCCATTGCGCTCCCACCAAGCGACGGGTTGATTCGTGATCGGATCGATCGGATTGGGCGCGCCCGTGATCGGATTGGTGGCGCGCGAACGGTTGACCGAGATGTTGTTGTTCGCTCGCATATCGTCCATACGCGGACGCGCGACCTGTCTGGCGGCGCCGACGCGAACGAATTGCTCCCACGGAAGTCCGAACGAGAGGTTGAGGCTCGGCAGGAAATCGGTGTAGTTGGCGCCTTCCGTGACTTCCCGACCCAGCGGGTCGCCCTGGAAACTTTCGCTACCCGTGGATTCCTGCTCGACGCTCACGGCCTGAATGCCGACATTGCCCTTGAGCGACACCGCCCCGATATCGGTGTTGATATTGGCCTGGAAGTACGCGGTCGTGACCTGTTCGTTCACGTCCCAGTTCTTGTTGGTGATATCCGGGTTGGCGTTGCCTCGACGGGTATACACGCTGTTATAGGCGCCGAGAGCGTCGTAGCCGTAGATCGAACCCACGCCGTAAGCGTTGTAGGCGGACGTCGTCGCAAGATTCGTCGGGATCGGACCCGAAAAACCATCCGGGCAAGACGGCGACACACCGCCGAGGCATGCGGTCAGATCGAGGAAGGCTTCGTTCGACGCGCGGCTCTTGGTGCGGTCGGTCAGGTTGGCGCCGAATTCGACGCTGCTGAGCCAACCATCGTCGAACGTGCGTTCGAAATCGAAGCGCAGCGACGTCAGGCTGTCTTTCACTTCGAAATCTTTGATGTAGCCGTCTTGGCCCCAACCGCCCGGATCGCCGAGACGCAGAATGCTGGCGTCGCCGTAGTCGTAGCCGAAGTCGTGATCGAAATATCCGTCGCCGTTCCGCGTGACGGTCAGCGAATCGCGGGGCAGCGTCGGGTCAACGCCCGAATAGGTTTCCAGGATGCGCTCTTCGCGAGTCGCATCCGAATAGCCGATATCGGCCGAAGCCTTCCAGTTCGGGCTGAGCACGAGTTCGTGGCGCCAACCCAGCGAGAACAGATCGTCGTAGGTCGCGTTGAAATCGTTGCGGACCACCGGATTGATACCGGTAAACGATGCGCGATCGGGCGTGTTTCCGGCGACCGGCGTTCCGCCGAACGCAGCGGCGAACTCCATGCCGCGCTTCTGTTCTTCGCGATCGAACTGCGAGTAGAAGATATCGATGACGGTGCGATAGTTCTCGTTCGGGGCGAATTCCAGCACGCCCATGAAACCGTCGCGTTCGTTTTCGTTTTGCAGGTCGTAGAGTTTACCGCCGCCGTAGATGCCGCCGCCGTCGTAACCCCAGGCGTCGCCGAACTGCTTGGCCTGGCCCGGGTTGTTCAGGTGCGCGTAGCCCAGCGCGATGCCGATGGTGTTGTCGGCGAATTGGTCGATGTACGAGATGCTGAAGCGGTTGCCGTACTCTTTTTCGTCGCCGACCTTGTTCATGTCGCCGCGGAGATTGGCCGCGAACGCCTGCTTGCCGTAAGCGAGAGGACGGACGGTCTTGAGATCGACGGTGCCGGACAGGCCTTGACCGACCAACTGCGCGTCGGGCGTCTTGTAAACCAAGACCTGACTGACCAGTTCGGACGGATATTGATCGAATTCGACGCCGCGGTTGTTGCCGAGACTGACCTGCTCACGCCCATTGAGCGTGGTGGTCGAGAAGTCGCCGGCGAAGCCGCGGATATTGACTTCCTGCGGACGCCCGCCGAAGCGCTGAGCGGTCAGGCCGGGCAGACGGGCGATCGAGTCGGCGATCGAAGTGTCGGGCAGTTTGCCGATGTCTTCGGCCGAAATGGCCTCGACGATCGAGGTCGATTCGCGTTTCGTTTCTGTGGATTTCTCGATGCTTCCACGGATACCGACGACCTGGATGGCGTCCAGATCTTGGGCGTCGTCGGCGGTTTGGTTTTGGTCGGCCGACTGCGCATAGGCGCCGTTGGCCAGCATCAGCGTCGCCGACGCCAACGCCATACTCAACAGGTTTCGCTTCAAAGGCTGCATGGATCCCCTCCACAGCAACTGGAATTTAGTTAGGACGCGGCGCGAATGAGCGACGCGCGCAGTCGTCGGAGTCCAGCCAGTCCCCGACGCGCTGCGGGATGGTAGTCCGAGCCCGGGCCGCGAAACGTGCGCTGCATACGTATTCATTCGCTTTTGGTTAAATTTTGCTGGTTTTCCGACGATTTGCAGCGATCCGAACGATTCCCGCACGCGGCTTTCGAGGCAGGATGCGGTGCGCCGCGGCGGGGGTCATCGCCTCGGCTGGGGACGCGAACGTCTCGATCGACCCGCCCGGACGACCGCCGATGACTCGACCTACCCTGCCCCCAATCCGCCGGCCGGCCCGGTCGCATCGGGGTGCGTGTCGCGCTGCTGGGCCTGCTGGCGGGGGCGTCGGTCGGTGTGGCTGCCGCCGAACGCGCGGCCAAGGCCGGCGATCCATCGACCGACTGGCGCCGGGCGAGTTCGACCCGGCCTACCTGCGTAAATTCTCCGGCGGCGATCCAGCGGACGTGGAACGGCGGCTGGATGACGTCCAAGGCGGTCTGATCGGCCCTGCCGGGCCTCCCACAATCGCTTTCTGTAGGAGCCCCGGCAGGGCCGATGCTTTTGTAAGAAACCCCAAAAAGCCCATGCACTGCGGCAGCCGGCAGAGCCCATGCACTGTGGGAGGCCCGGAAGGGCCGATGCTTTTGTAAGAAACCCCAAAAAGCCGATACACCGCGGCAAGCGGGCAGGACCCATGCTCTGTGGGAAGCCCGACAAGACCGATACATGATTTGGAAGCCCGGAAGAGCCGATGCACTGTGGGAGCCCCGGCAGGGCCGATGCTTTGTAAGAAGCCTCAAAAAGCCAATGCACTGCGGCAGCCGGCAGAGCCCATGCACTGTGGGAGGCCCGGAAGGGCCGATGCTTTTGTAAGAAGCCCGAAAGAGCGAATGCAATGTGGGGGGCCGGCAGGGCCGACACCCATCCGATCGATTTCGGAATCAGCCCTCAGGCCTTCATCCACAACGACACCGCCAACCCCGCGAACACCGCCATCCCCACCCAATGATTGTTGAGGAAGGCCTTGAA
>JADZBF010000300.1 GCA_020852215.1 Lysobacter sp.
ACCGCCGCCGCATTGCGGCCGAGGAAGGTCCAGGACAATCCGCCGTCGGCGGTGCCGGCCGGTTTGATGCTGCCGGCGAGCGTGCTCCAAGTGGTGCGGCCGACCGCATCGGGCAGGCCGTTGTCGGTCACGGCGCGCTCGAAGAACCAATTCACGCCGTAAGCCAGATCGCCGGTGAGATTGACCTCGGCCACTTGCGATTCGATATGCACCTGCATCGGCAGCACGTCGAGCTTTTCGATCACTTCGATGATCGAACGCCATGCCGCCGGGGTGGCGCGCACCAGCAAGGTGTTGTTCTCTTCGATCGCGGCGACCGCGACTTTGTCGGCGCCGACTTCCAGCGTCACGCTGGCGTTGCCGCCGCCTTGACGCGGGTCGAGCGACAACTGGCCGCCACCCACCCCACCGCCGGAACTGCTGCCGCTGCCGCTGTCGACGCCGCCGTCCTTGCCGCCGCCGCCATCGATGACGGAGGTTTGCAGGCCGGGGAAGATCGACGCGTTGCCGCCGAAATCGCCGCCGCCGCTGCCGCCGCGGCTGCCGAAGACTTCGCCGAGGCGCTGCGACAGATCTTTCGCGGTCACGTATTTCAGTTCGTAGGAATACAGCTTGATGCCCTGACCCGCGCTATCGATGCGATCGATCCACTGCTGCACGTCGGAGAGGTATTTCGGCTGCGCGGTCACCGCGAGCACCGCGTTCGCGCCTTCCAGCGGCATGAAGCGGATCATGCCGGCCAATGGCGACTTGCCGGCTTCGCCGAACACTTTTTCCAGATCGGCCACCACGCTCTTGGCTTTGCTGGATTGGATCGGGAACACGCCCACCGACATCGTCGCCATCCAATCGACGTCGAAGATATCGATCGTGCGCATGTAGCTGTCGAGTTCGGCACGGGTGCCGGCGACGGTGATGATGTTGCGGTTGGCGTCGACGTTGACGATCGCGTTCGGCCGCGCGTACGGCTTGAGCAGTTTCTCCATCTCGGTCGCGGAGATGAATTTCAGCGGTATCACGCGCGATTCGAAGCCGCGGGCATTCGTCGCCGAACCCACGCGCGGCGAAACCACGCCGGTGCCCATCGCCTGATCGGCCGGCACGATGCTGTAGCGGCCGTCGCTGTAGATCATCGCAGCGTTGTTCCAGCCGAGGATCATCTCCAACACCGACAAGGCCTGTCCGGCGCTGACCGGACGCGGCGTGGAGTACGTCACCGTGCCCTGCACGCTCGGCGCGATCACGTAGTTCTGGCCCAGCATGTCGCCGAGGATGGCCTTGACCACCGCATGCAGCGATTCGCCTTCGAAATTGAAGCGCGCTTCGCCGCTGGTGGCGCCGATATCCGGCGGCGGCGTGGCCGCGGCGCGGCGATTGATCGGCTCGCCCGAACCGCGGCTGATCTGCGCCTGCGGTTTGGCCTCCGACTCGGGCAGAGGCTCAGCCTGGGTCGGCGTGTCGGTGCCGACCGTGGTATCGGTCGCGGGGACGCGCTTGATCGTCGGCACCGTGGACGCGGCGCAGCCGCCCAGCGCCAAGACGAGCGCAAAGGTCGCGGCAGCGGTGACGAACACGGAAGAAACATGCGAAGCGGATCGATTCATTCTTGAATTCTCAGGGCGATCGGCCCGTGGGGTTCTGGGCCGATTGGTTCTGTTGACGCAATTGGGCGCGGCGCGCTTCGATCCGTTTGCGGATCGCTTCGAGCTGGGCCTGGGTCGAGACGTTGTCCGCGCCCGCGTTCGGCGGCGCCGGCACGGGCTGGACCACTTGCTGTACGACCGAGCCGTCGGCCTGCACCACGCCCGGCGGCACCACGCCCGGCTGCGCATCGGCGATCGGCACCGGCTGGCCCGGCGGCATCGGCGGCGGAGGCGGCGGCATGCCGGGGTTGACCGTGCCGGGGGTCGGCATGACCGCACCGACGCCGTCGAAGACCCGCAGGTCGAGGGTTTTTTCGCCTTCGGGGCCGCGGAAGACCGCTTGCCGCGGATGCAGCGAGGCGAGCGACCACTGCGGCGCGGTTTCGACCGCATCGCCCAGCATCACGCGCACCGGCTTGGCGCCGTCGCCGGGCGCGCGCAGGATCGCCAATTGCGTTCCCGGTGTGAGCAAGACGCTGGTCAAGACGTAGTCGAAGGGGTTGGTCGGCGCTTCTTGGCCGTTGCCGTCGATGGTGAACGGCTCGGGCTGACGGCGTTCGGAGAACAACGGCCGGTCTTTGATCTCGCTGTACTGCGCGATCGGGCCGAGGCGCTCGCCGCCGGGCAATTGCGTGGTCGGCAGTTTTTGCGCCGCGGTGTCGTCCGGGCCTTTGCCCAAACGCGCGCCCATGCCGGCCATCGCCAGCACCCACAGGCACAGCGCCCACGCGGCGACCGCGGCCAGCAGCCAAGTCTTCGGCGCGAGACTATCGACGCGCATTCGCGGGCGCTCCGGCAGTGGCGGGCAGATAGCCGTAGAGGTCGAAATTCACGTCCAAGCCGCCGCTGTTGCCCGACTGCTCGGCGTTGAAGACGAAACGATTGGAGATCACGTTCAAGTTGTCCACGAACAAGCGGGGCGACCCGCTTTCCAGCGAATGCAGCACCATCGCCAATTCCGGCGTGCCGCAGCGCAGACGCACTTGCACGACCGCGCGCGGGAAGCGTTCTTGCTTGGTTTCGGTGAGCGGGGAGCGGTTCTGGATGGCGCAACTCCGGTTCTTCGGACTGGCCTGCAGTACCGCGGTTTCCAAGCGTTGGATCAGCGCCGAGGTGGCGAGTTCCGGGGAAGCTTCATTCATGAACCCGGGAATGCGTGCGCTCTGCGCGCGCACCGCGGCGAGGCGTTTGCGGATCTCCGGCGCTTGGGCCAGCGTGGCGCGCGCGCGCGCGTCGCGTTCCTGCAGGGTCTCGATGCGATCGCCGAGTTCGGCCATCGACACCGTCCACCACGGATGGATCGTCAGGAAATACAGCCCCAGCAACGCCGCGGCCAACAGGCCGAGCGCCAACCAGCGGTCGCGATCAGCGATTGCGTCGCGCATCGTCGCCTCCTTTCTGTCCGGGCGGCGCCACGATCGCCAAATCCGCCGTCAGCGTGAAGCGGTCTTTGCCGCTGCGCGGGTCGGGCTGCAGCGCGCCGGTCAGGCTCATCGAGCGCCAGAGCTTCGAGGTCTGCAGCAATTCCACCAGGCGCGAAGCCTCGGAACTCAAACCGATCACCAGCAGTTTGTCGCCTTCGACCGACACCTTTTCGATGAAGGTGTTGTCGGGCAAGCGACGGGTCAACTCGTCCAGCACTTCCACCGTCGTCGGTTTGCCGGTGCGGGTGTTCTGCAGGAAACGCAGGCCCTCGACCAGATCGACCAGTTGTTTCTTTTCGTCCGACACGCGCTTGGCTTGCTTCGCGCGAAGATTCGCTTCCTGCTCGAACGCATCGGCCGCCGCGGTGCGGTTGGCGCGGATCTGCCACAGGCCCACGCCGAAGGCGGCAATGGCCACGAAGGCCAGCACGAGATTGAGCATCGAACTGGGGTCGCGGCGATGGCGGCGTTGCGCGGCCGGCAGCAGGTTCACGCCGATGGGCAAGCTGTCGAGGCCTGCGGCCTCGGCGGCGGCAGCTTCGACGGTGGCAGCTTCGACGGTGGCGCGCTCGATGTCGTCCCCGGGTTCTTTCGCCTGCGGCGGTTGCGGCGCGACCGCGATCATGTCCACGCCCGCGAGCGTGGCGCGCAGCGGTGCGCTGAGCGCGTCGAGCGCACGGTCGAGCGCCGGCTTGGGCACGACCACCAGTTCGGCTTCGATCTGGCTATCGCCCCGGCGCCCGAGGACGCGGGCGTCGTAGCTGACGTCCTGCACCGCGAACGGTGTTTGGCGATCGATCTCGAACGCCAGCACTTCGCGCAGCCGGTCCGCGGCGGCCGCGGGCAGCGGCAAACGACGGCGCAAGCCGACGGCGGCCGGCAACAACAACCAACGCGGCAGGCCGGCGACGCGCGCGGAGACGATACCGGCGAGCGGGTCGTCGCCTTCGCGGGCTTCCAACTCGACCGGGATTCGGCCGAGCAGGCGCACGGTGTCTTCGCCGGTCTCGTTGCGGCCGGTCAACAGCAATCGCAATTCGTCGCCGTCGGGCTGCAGCAGCAAACGCTGCTGCGACAAGCCGAACACCGCGCGCAGGCGCGACGGCACCCAACTGGCGAGACCGCGCATCCACCAGGCCCAAAAGCCGCGCAGACGCGCGCCCGCCTTGAACAAGGCCGGCGAGGAAACTTTCGACAACGTCCCGGGGGACGTCGTATCGGGGCTGACGGCGCTCAGACGCAATCCTCGATCATGGGGAGGGACATCGGGGGTGAAACCTTCGGTGCGGGACGCCGGGAGGCGCAGTGCACCCACCGATCGGCGGCCGGTGGTGGGTGCGGGAGGAAGCCGGCCATCGCGAGCGTCGATCCCGCGGCGGCGCCGAAGCGTCGCACGGGGCTCGTCGGCGAGCGAACGAAGATGGCGGGCATCATCGCGGCAACGCGCCTTCTTCCCAACGCAGCGGTGTGTAGGCCGAGCCCGGCAAACCGCTGCTTCCTGCGCGTACGACGGCGCGCAATACCGCGACGCGCCCGTCGGGCAACCGCGCCCGGCTGTCGATACTATACGTGCCCGTGCCGGCACCGACGAGACCGCCGGCCTCGCCCGGCAACCGCGGCCGCAGCCGTTCCTGCAGGATGCGCTCGGCGTCCAAGCCCATCGCGGCCAGGACTTCGCCGGAGGCATAGGCCTGATTCGGCTGGGGCTGGCCGCTGTAGACGGTCAGATGCGGCGCCAGTTTGGCGAACAATTCCGGGGTCATGCCCAACACCAACTGCAGCTCCGGCACGGTTTCGAACGGGTTGTCCTTGGCGCCGTACGGGCGCTCGGCCGCACTGTACTGCGGGTCTTCGGCGCCGCCTTCGGCTTGGCTGAGCGTGTCCGGATCGCGCCAATCCAGTACCGCCGAGGCGATTTTCCGCGCTTGATCGCGCTCGCCGCCCACCGCCTCGACCAAGCCGGCCAGCAGCGGCAGATCGGCGGCGTTCAGATCGACCTTGCCGGTTTCGTCGACGATCTTGACCTCGATCTGAGCCCCGCCGAACGCCCACTTGTACGGGCGACCGTCGGGCAACCATTGCCGCATCGGATCGGGCTCGATGACGCGGGTCATCGCATATTCCAAACCCGAGCGCGCGGCTTGATCGGCGACGACGCCGCGACTCAGTACGCGCCCTTGCAAGTGCTCGATACGGGCGGTCATCGCGAACGCGCCGATCACCGCCGTCAACAGCGCGATCAGCCACAGCACCAGCAGCAGCGCAGCGCCGCGCGCGGGAGCGCAGCGTTGCGGCCGTGCGCGCAGGGGATCGCGATGCATCGTGCTCATACGCGTGCTCATAACGGCGGCTGCCCGAATCCGCCGCCGTAACTCGCGGCCTGCGGCAACGCCACCACGACCCGCGGCCACGCATCGCCGCGATCGTCGACGATGTCGATCGCCACCTGCAGCGGCAATCGATCGGCGTATGTCCAACGGTCTTCCCATTCGCCGATGCGATTTTCCGCGGTGAGGCTGCGATAGCGGAAGCGCACTTCGCGCAGACCGTCGGCCAAGGTCTCCGGCGGGCGCGCGTCGCGTTCTTCGATCACTTCGTTGGTCATCACCATCGAGAAACCGACTTGCAGCTTCAAGCCGCCGCGCGAACCGTCGACGACTTGCACATCGTGCAGATACGGGCCGCCGCGGCCCAGGTAATTCGGCAAATCGGCGACGAAACGGATGCGGTCGCTCTCGCCGATGAAGCGCATCGGCGTGCCGGTCTGATCGTTCATATCGAACGAGACCGCCAGCGAGGACGCGACGCGACGACGCAGAAAGCCTTCCACCGCGCGCATGCGTTCGCTGCGCTGCGTCAGCGCCTCGCCGCGCGTCACCGCCGCGGACGATGCGCGCAAGGTCGCGAACGCCAACGCCAACGCGGCGGCGAGTAAGGTGGTGGCGACCAGAATTTCGAGCAGCGTGAAGCCCGCGGCACGGCGCGAACGCGGCAACCGCACCGTGGTTGCGCAACGCATCGAGCCCGCGCGCGGCATCACAGCCCGTTCCTCGCGCCGGCGTTCAAATCGGTCGGCGTCATCAGACGCAACGCTTCCAAACGCAGTCGCTGCCGCGGACCGCCTTCGCCCCACAGCATCGTCAACTGCAACTGCATCAACTGCGGCGCGCCGATCACCTCGCCGACGCGCGGCGGCGCGGTCGGATCGACGAACGGCCTCACCTCCAATTCCCAGCGGTAGCGGCCGTTCTCCAACTGGCCGTCGCGGCGCCCGGGCACCAAGCCTTCGCCGACGCCGATTTGATCCAGCAGCGATTGCGCGTGCAGCGCAGCGCGTCCGGCATCGGCGGCGCCGCGCACTTGTTTGGTGGCGTTGGTCAACGAGCCCAGCAGCAGGGTCATCGCGAACGCCAGCAACGCGAACGCGACCACGACTTCGATCAAGGTAAAACCGCGCTGACGACGCCGCGCGCGCAAGCCGAACGCAGCGTTCCCTGCCCGGCTCATGGCACCGCTCATCGCGCCGCGCCTTCGGCGGCATCGCCGTCGCGGTCATCCTGCGCCGCGCGCGTGCCCTCGACGCGGGCGCGATGCAAACCGACTTCGCCGGTCAACCACGCCACATCGACATTCCACGCCGCATTGCCTTGCCGTAATTGAATGCGCCCGCCGCTGGACGCACCGTCCTCGAAAAATACGATGGCGCCCTCGCCGCGTCGCGGCTGCAACTCGCGCGCACCGATGAACACGACCGAAAGTTTCTTATGCAGCTCGCCGCTGCGGCCTTCGCTGCCGGTCCAGTAACGCTTGGCGGGGTCGATGACGAATCGCTGCACCTCGCCTTTCGCCATCGCCTGCGCGCGCGCATGACGCAATTCGCCGACGATTTCCTTCGCCGCGCTGCGCCGACGCAGCCCGTCCATACCGCCGCCGATCGTGGCCATCAGCATCGCGCTGATCGCCGCGATCAGCGTCACCACGATCAGCATTTCGATCATCGTGAAGCCTGCCATCGTCAACCCCGCCGACGCGCGCGGATGCGGGCGGCATCGGCGCGCGCGCATCGCGTTGTGCGGCAGTCGGGACGGGATCGTCTGCATCGGCTCGTGGCATCGGTCTGCGAATCGCGCGCGGCGTCGGAGAGGACTCAGCGCTTATTGCTGATGTCGGCGTTGTAGCTGGTGCCCCCGGCCTGACCGTCTTTACCGTAGCTGATCAGATCGAACGGACCGTCTTCGCCGGGCGCGCGGTATTCCAGGGTTTTCTTCCACTGGTCTTTCAAATCTTTATCGTCGGCGTAAGGGCCGAGCCAACCGCTGATACCGGGATCTTTGGAGAGATCTTCGAGCGAACGCGGATATTCGCCCACGTCGGAGTTGTAGCTTTCGACCGCGGCGGACAGTTTTTCGACCTGCACTTCGGTGAGTCGGAACTTGGCCTTGTCGCTGTTCCCCATCACCTGACTGCCGACGACCGCGAGGATGCCGCCGATCAGCACGATCACGATGACGATTTCGATCAACGTCATACCGGCTTGGGAACGCCGAGTTTTCGGGCGGCGGAGGGAGCGAAGATTGCGCATGACGGTCAGTCCATTCAAGGGTGGGTACGGCGGGCGGAAGGGCGACGACGAGCGGAAAAGCGTAATTCCTGGGGAAAATTCTTGGAGGGAAATTCTTGGAGGGAAATTCTTGGAGGGAAATTCTTGGAGAAAAATTCTTGCGGGGAAATTCTTGGAGGAAACAGGATCAACGAACACAGCGGCGAAGCGAGACGCGACGGACTTCGCCGTCAGATCGAACCGGTGAGCTGATACATCGGCAACAGCACGGCCATGATCACGAAACCGATCACCGCCGCCAGCACCACGGTGATGATCGGCACCAGCGCGGCGAGCATCCGGTCCAGCGCTTGACTGGTCTCGGCATCAAAGGTGTCGGCGGTCTTCAACAACATCGTATCGAGCGCGCCGGACTCTTCGCCGACTTGGATCATCTGCAGCGCCAGACGCGGAAACCGCTTGCCCTTGCCCAGCGCCGCGGACAAGCCGACACCGTTTTTCACATCCGCCGACGCACTTTCGACATCGGCGATCAGCGCTTGGTTCCCGATAATGCGGCCGCCGATGCCCATGGCGGTGAGCAGCGGCACGCCGTTGCGCAGCAAAGTGCCCAAGGTGCGGGCCAGGCGCGCGGTCTCGATTTTGGCCACCAGAGGCCCCGCGAACTTTCGCCGCAACAACCACTCGTCGAATTTCGCGCGGAACGCCGGTTCGCGGCGTTTGCGATCGAACCACCACAGGCCGACCGCCGGAATCGCCACCAGCACCCACCACCAATCGCGCACGAACAGGCCGAGGCCCAGCACGAAGCGCGAGAACAGCGGCAGTTCGGCGTCGAGGTTTTCGTACATCAGCGAGAACTGCGGCACCACGTAGCCGAGCAGAAACATCAGCGAGAAACCGACCATCGTCAGCAAAATCGCCGGGTAAATCAGGGCATTGGTCACGCGCCCGCGCAGGGCGCGACTACGCTCCAGGTAGTCGGCGAGGCGTTGCAGCGTTTCCTGCAGACTGCCGCCGCTTTCGCCGGCGCGCACCATGTTCACGTACAGGCGCGAGAACACGCCGTGCTGGCGCTCCAACGCCGTCGACAACGACGCCCCGCCGCGCACGGCTTCGCGGATATCGGCGATGGCGCGCTTGGCGGCCTCGTCCTCGGGCAATTCCAACAGGATCGACAACGCGCGGTCGAGCGGTTGGCCGGCGCCGAGCAAGGTCGCCAATTGCTGCGTGAATTGCACCAGCCGCGGGCCGGCGAAGGGTTTGGGCTTGAACAGGGCGCGCCAGGCCGAATCGCCGCCCCCGCCGGAGGCCAGAACGGTTTCCACCGGCAGATGGCCCTGCTCCTGCAGGCGCAGGACCACTTCGGCGTCGCTGGCGGCTTCCATCTGGCCGTCCAGCGTCTCGCCGCGGGCGTTCAAGGCTTTGTAGCGGTACAGAGGCATTGTGGGCGGGCGTTCGAATCGGGGGAATGACGCGGGGTGAGCGCGGATGGGTGTCGTAGGCGCGCCGACGGCGGCGCGACCGCAGGAGATCGCCGGGTTTATTGATATCGTTTGGGGTTGAGCATCACCCGTTCGACGATCGCGACCAGACGCTCGATTTGCGGCAGATGGCCGGCCGACACCCCGTCGGTGGCGACGAAGACCATGTAGTTCTCGTACTGACAACTCATCGCACGCACGCACGCGTTCGTCATTACGCGGGAACCGCGTTTACAGTCCATACCGGCGCGACAGGCGGCGATGATCCAGGCGTGAGCCGCAAGATCGCCCTTCATCGCCGGGGCGATTTGGGGGTCGGGCCAAGGCTGCTTCATCACGGGCAGCAGCGTACCGATTTCCATGATCGCGGCCGGGTCCCCGGACACGATCGCGCGCCGGATGAAATCTTCGACTTCCGCATGCGGGATCGGCGCGGTGACTTCGGCCGCCCTCACCCGTATCTGCGAGACCAAGTCGCCTCGCTTGGCGCTTTCCCGCATCCAAAACGCACGGGCCTTGCCGTTCGCTTGACCGCCGGCGGCGGTGGCCCCGCAAAGTCGCGCCCGCTCGGATTTCATCTGATCCATCGAGTCGGCCATTTTCTTGTTGACCGTGGCGATACGCATCAGCATCGACACCGAGGGCAACGTGCGCATGTCGATGCAGAACTCGTAGATTTCGTACAAACGCCGTTGCGCGATCGGATTACCGTCCTTCGATTTCTTCAGCACGGTGGCGTAGTCGTCGACGCGCCACAGCTGGTTGTACTGCTCGATGTACTGCTTGCGTCGCGCCAGGATCAGGTCCGGATCCGCTTTCAGCGAGCGCTGGCTCTCCGGCGTGATCGTATCGGTCACCTTGCGGTGCATGTCGTCGTAGTTCCAGAGAAAAATTCCGAACGACACGACGAAAACGAGCGTCAGCAAGCCCAGAACGACGGCGCAGCCCAGGAGAACTTTTTTCATGCGCGGAATTCCTTTGCGTCGAACATGACGGCGGCGCGCGTCATGAGGGTCGTGGTATCGCGATCGTAAACAGCGGGCTGCGAGCGGCTCATGCGTCCTCGGTCACGCGTAGCACTTCTTCGATGGTGGTGACGCCGGCCAACGCCTTGACGATGCCGTCTTCGTACATCGTGCGCATGCCGGCCTGGCGCGCCAATTGCTCCAACTCGCCCATGCCCGCATGGCGCATCACCGCGCGCCGGATTTCGTCGTTCATCACCAAAAATTCCATGATGGTGGTGCGGCCGAGATAGCCGGTGGGCGCCAGCGCCGACCCGCGCGGGCGATAGAGATAGATCGTGCCCTGCGGCTGATAACGGCGCAGACCGAACTTCTCGATCTCTTCGGGCGACGGCTCGTAGCGCTCGGCGTGGCGCGGTTCGAGCCGGCGCACCAAACGCTGGGCGAGAATGCCGTTGATGGTCGAGGTGAGCAGGTAGTCTTCCACGCCCATTTCCAACAGACGGGTCACGCCGCCGGCGGCGTTGTTGGTATGCAGCGTGCTCAGCACCAAGTGGCCGGTGAGCGCGGACTGGATCGCGATCTTGCACGTTTCCAGGTCGCGCATTTCGCCGATCATGATGATGTCGGGGTCCTGACGCACGATGCTGCGCAGCGCGTGCGCGAAATCCAGACCGATTTGCGGCTTGGCCTGGATATTGTTGATGCCTTCGATCTGGTATTCGATCGGGTCTTC
>JADZBF010000301.1 GCA_020852215.1 Lysobacter sp.
AGTTCGCGGAACAAGCGCCCGGTGTTGCCTTCAAGAAATCCGATCGGCAAAAACACCGCCACCAGCACGGCCGTGGTGGAAATCACCGCGAACGCAACCTGTTTCGTGCCGCGTTTGGCGGCGACCAGGGCCGGCTCGCCCAAATCCGCGCGACGCTGCACGTTCTCCAAGACCACAATGGCATCGTCCACCACCAAGCCGATGCACAGCACCAACGCAAGCAAGGTCAACAAGTTGATCGAGAACCCGAACGCGTACAGCGCGATGAACGCGGCGATTAGACACACCGGCACCGTCACCGCCGGAATCAGGGCCGCGCGCGCACTGCCGAGGAACAACCAGATCACGATCAGCACCAGCGCGATCGCCTCGAACAAGGTTTTCCATACCTGTTTGACCGCCGCATCGATGAACACGGTGGTGTCGAAGGCGACGAAGATGCGCGTGCCCTCGGGGAGAGTCTTCTGGATTTTTTCGGCTTCGGCGCGCGCGGCGCGGGCCAAGTCCAGGCTGTTCGCGGTCGAGGTCTTGACGATGCCCAGACCCACGTTCGGCGTGCCGTTGCTGCGGAAATAAGCGCGGCGTTCGGACGAGGCCAGTTCCACTTTCGCCACGTCGCCCAACCGCACCACGTAGCCGTCGTTGCCCTTGCCGAGCGGAATCTGCGCGAAATCGTTGGACTTGCGGTAGCTACGCTCCACGCGCAGGGTGAAATCGCGCGCCTGCGATTCGATGCGACCCGCCGGCAGTTCGATGTTTTCGCTGCGCAAGGCGCTTTCGACATCGCTCGCGGTCAAACCGCGCGCCGCCAACGCATCGCTATCCAACCACACCCGCATCGCGTAGCGCTGCTGCCCGCCGACACGCACCTGCGACACGCCGTCGAGCGAGGACAATCGGTCGACGACATAACGGCCCGCGTAGTCGGTGAGCTGCAGCGTGTCCATCGCGGTCGAACTCATGTTCAACCACAGAATGACTTCCGAATCGCTGTCGGCTTTCTGCACTTCCGGCGGATCGGCTTCTTCCGGCAAACGACCGGACACGCGGCTCACCGCATCGCGCACGTCATTCGCCGCGGCTTCGATATCGCGCGACAACGTGAATTCGATGGTGACCGAGGCGCGACCGTTGACGCTGCGCGACTGCAGCGTTTCGATGCCCTCGATACCGGCCAGCGCATCTTCCAGCACCTGGGTCACGCGCGTTTCGACCACACCCGCCGATGCGCCCGGATAAGTCACATCGACCGACACCACGGGCGGATCGATCGCGGGCAATTCGCGCAGCGTCAGTCGCGTGTAGGCCATCGTGCCGAGCACGATCAGCAACAAGCTCAGGACGACGGCGAAGACCGGGCGTTCGATCGAGACATCGGAGAGGCGCATGGTTCAGCGGCCCGTCGTGGCGGGTGCGGCCGGCGCAGCTCCACCGGGCACTGCTCCACCGGGCACCGCGGCGGGAGATGCGGCAGGCGCGGCTTCGGCAGGCGCCTTCTCCGCGCTTTCGGCGATCTTCGCGCCCGGGCGCAGCTTGCCGGTGCCTTCCACGACGATGCGATCGCCCGCCGCCGCGCCGCTCGCGATTTCCACCCGGCCTTCGCTGCGCGCGGCGATCATCACCGGAATTTGTTCGACGCTCTCATCGCCCTTCACGCGCTACACGAAACTTTCGCGGCCGACTTGCACCACCGCGATTTCCGGCACCAACAACGCCTCGCGCTCGCCGCCGGACAATTCCACGTTCACCAACATGCCGGGACGCAGGACGCGATCGACATTCGGGAAATCCGCGCGCACCAAGGCCGCACGCGCCACCGGGTCCAGTCGCGTGTCGACGATCGACACGAGGCCGACGAACGTGCGGCCCGGATAACCGGCCACCGTGCCGGTCACGCGTCCGCCTCGAGCGGCGCGGCCGAGTTGCGATTCGGGCAAGGGGAAATCGACGTACACGCGCTCCAGCGCGTCCAAGGTAGCGATGGCGGTGCCCGGCGTGACCAGGGCGCCCGGACTGACTTGACGCAAGCCCAGCACGCCGGCGAACGGCGCGCGAATCACACGATCGGACAATTGCGCGCGAATCTGCGCCACGCGCGCATTCGCGGCGTCGCGCGCCGCGCGCTGATTGTCGAGCTGCGCGCGCGCGATGAGCTGTTGATCGGCCAGTTCGCGTTGACGGCGGAACAGACGCTCCGCTTCGTCCGCCGCGGCTTGCGCTTCGGCCAACGCGGCCTGCTGTTGGCGCTGCGACAACGTCACCAGCGGTGCGCCCGCGGCCACGGTGTCGCCGCTGTCGAAATGCACCTGTTGCACGATCTCGCTGACTTTCGCGGTGACCGTCACCGACTCGCGTGCTTTCACCGTACCGATGGCGCTGTAGCGTTCGGCGAAACGTTCGGTGCGCAAACGCAGCGTGGTGACGGCGGTGGGACGATCGCCGCCGCCTTGACTACCGCCAGGGCCGCCACCCGGACCCGCGCCGCCTTTCGCGGCGGATTCGTCGCCGCCGCAAGCGGTCAGCGCTGCGCTCAATGCCGCGGCCAATCCCGCAACGAAGATCCATCGCATCCACCGCCGCAGGACGAAGTGCGATGCGGATTCGGCGGAGACAGACGGATAGGCCATGGGCGCGAACTTCGGCAAAAGACGCGCGGGATTGTAGAACGGACAGCGTGATCCGCGGCGAAATCGCGTTCGTCACCCGCGCATCGCAGCGTTGCGGGTGCGAATCCGCACGATTCGGCGCCGAGCCCGCGCACGACCATGACTTTCGGCCTACTACTCCGCCTATCGATTCGACCTGCGGATTCGCCCTCTCGATCGCACCGCTGATCGACATCGTTCGCGCGCCGTTCGGCGCACAGCGCATGACCCGCGACACCTGGATCGCGCCGTCGGCGACGGACACCCGCAAGCGCGACGACGCGATCGCGTTCGATGCCGCGAACGCGCGGTGAGCGCTTGCCGTCAGCGGCGGATGCGCTCGGATGGTGCGCGCTCGGGCAAGCGGCCCGTACGCGGACTGGTCGTCGTGGTTGTGGTCGTCGGCGTCGGTGCCGCCGACGGCGAACGCACTTGAATCGGCGTACGGCTGCGGCACGTCGCCACGACCGGGCCGGCGACGACCTGTCCGTTCGCGTCGAAGATCGCGGCCTGCACGCTACCGCCGACGATGAAATCGCCCGCGATGGCTTGCGCGCCCGCGGCGATATCGGCCGGGTTGCTGTCGAAATCGAACTCGACTTCGTCGCCGGTCGCCGTCATCGGCGCATGCGTCGCCTGATGGCTACCGGAGACGATGCGCGTGGAATACATCGCGTTCTGCGGGAACAGATTTTTGCCGTCGACCGAAATCTTGGAACGGGCCGGCGAGCCGCGTTGTTCGCAGCGCAACCGCAATTCGGCGGCGTTCGCGGATGCGGCGACCAGCGAAAAACCGACAAGCAGCGACAGCGCGGAGAGAATGGAAAGCTTCGGGGGAACCATAACGCACTCCTGTAAGTGCCATGCAGCGTGGCGGAATCGAGGGCTGCCCATGGAGAACGCGCTGGCGTCCGCTTTATTCCATTCCGATCGTCGCCGGACGAGTACGCAACGGCGCGGTCGGTGGCGTACCATCGCCGGACCGCAAACTCCGACCGGAAGCCCGATGGCGCCCTCATCGCGCAATCTGATCCTCGCCAACGCGTTCACGCTGGTCTTGGCCCTGGTGTTCGACTGGGAAGCCGGTTGGCTGCTGTGGACCTACTGGGTCCAGAGCCTCGTCGTCGGCTGGTACGCGCGTAAGCGCATGCTGACGGTGGCGCAATTCAGCACCGAAGGGTTTACCTCCAACGGCCAACGCGTCCCGGAAGACGAAAGCGGAAAACGTTCGACCGCGAATTTCTTCGCCCTGCACTACGGCGGCTTCCATCTCGCGTATCTCGTCTTCCTGGCGTCCCAACATCGCGTGGACGGCTGGCGAGACTTATCGATTCTGCTCGCGTGCGGCGTGTCGTTCGTGTATTCGCAGCGCGCGAC
>JADZBF010000302.1 GCA_020852215.1 Lysobacter sp.
AAAGCCGCATCGCAGGTCGGCGGCAAAGCCACGTCGTTCGGCGTCCGCGCCAGCATCTCGGCGAGTAACCGGGCATAAGCGTCGCTGGCCAGGTTGGTGGCGACCAGCCGAGCGATCAGCGTATCGCTGCCTGCGCCGATCCGACGCAGGGTGGCGATGTTGCGGCAGACGCCGTCGAAGGCGGTGGCGCGGTCGCCCTTCGCGAACGCCAAGGCGTGGCGCGTCATCGGCCAACCGAGAAATCGGAATTGAGGTAGCGGCGCGTCGACACGCTCGCCGAAACCCAGGCTGATACGGTCGTAGCGCGACAAGGCCTCGACGCGATCGAGCAAAGCCGCGTTGCGTTCCAAGAGCGCCGCGTAAGCGCCGAGGTCCGCCTCCACTTTCTTCAGGCAATCGTCTTTCGCCGCGCAAAACCGCTGCACATCCGCATCGGTGGGGGTTTGGTCGGGATAACGCTCGGCGGCGACGCTGCGGTAACTCGCTGCTCCAAAGCCGGCTGCTCCAAAGCCGGCAGCTCCGAAGCCGGCCGACCCAGTGCCCGGGGCGTCGCCGGACATCGCGAGTCCCGGCTCCGGGATCGCGGCGATCTTGCTGGCGTCCTCGGCATACACCGCGGCCAGAGCCGTCTCGGGGACGGCATAAGGCAGGGTCCAGAGCGCCGGAAACGCATCGCGCTCGGTCGCCGTGGGCTGCAGGATCGCCAATGCGGCCAGCGCGGCCTGTTGTTCGGCCTTCGGCGGCGAGAACCGGGCGACCGCCCAAACGGTCACGACTGCAGCCACCGCGAGGAACGCCAGCCACGCCCACCTGCGCCCGGCTCCCAATCGCTTTCGCGTCATCCTGTCCCGCCTTCAATGAGAAAACCGTCAATAATCGCAGTGTAAGCGCATTCACTCCGCCGCCCCGGGCGAGTATCCTGCACTCGCGGTAACAGGGGATAAGGACACGATGCCGATACTGAACAGGCCCAGCGGACAGCCGTTGCCCGAGATCGTGGGCTACAAAATGCTGCGCGTGCTGGGCAACGGCGGCATGTCGACGGTGTATCTGGCCCAGCAATTGTCCCTGGGCCGGGAAGTCGCGATCAAAGTCATGCTGCCCGAAGCGCTGGCCGACGAAACCGGGCGCCGCCGCTTCGAGAACGAGGCGCGGACGATCGCCCGTCTGGATCACCCGCATATCGTCAAAATCCACGAAGTCGGCCGCACCGCTCAGGGGCTGCCCTATTACGTGATGGCGGTGCTGCGCCGCGGCCATATCGGCAAACGGCATGTGGCGCTGGACGAATCCAAGGTCCGCAACATCCTGCAGGCGCTGCTGTCGGCCTTGGGCTATGCCCACAGCCGCGGCGTGATCCATCGCGATGTCAAAGCCGAGAACGTGCTGTTCGACGAAGCCGACCGCGCGATGTTGACCGACTTCGGCATCGCCTTGCGCCGCGGCCATGGCTCGCGTGTGACCACCGACGGCGTGGCCGTCGGCAGCACCGCGTACATGGCGCCGGAACAGGCCCGCGGCGCCGAAGTGGATTTGCGCGCCGACCTCTACAGCCTGGCGGTGTTGGGCTGGGAAATGCTGGTCGGCAGCTTGCCGTATCAGGCCACCGACGCGCTTTCGATGGCGCTCAAGCATTTGCAGGACCCCATTCCGCGTTTGCCTGCGGAGTTGTCGCATTGGCAACGCTTCTTCGACCGCGCCTTGGCGAAAGCGCCGATCGATCGTTTTCCCGATGCGCCGAGCATGCTGGACGCGATGCATCAGGTGCCACATGCGGAACGCCAACCGATGCGCGCCGCGATCGCGCGCCTGCGCAGCAAACTCACTACAGCGCAGTGGTTGATGGCCGGCGGCGCGGTCGCCGCGATCGCGGTCGCCGGCGTCCTGTGGATGCCGCAACGGCAGCGCCCCAACCTACCCGCCCCGCAGCCGCAAGACGTCGCTACAACCGCGCAAAGCGGCGATGCCGCCGATTTCGACCCGACCTTGGGCGCTCCCGAACCCGACCCCACCGGAGCCCTGCTGCGCGCCGCGCCCGAGTCCGCCGCGCAGCCCTACGTCGGCGCCGCACAGGAACAATTGCAGCAACGTCGTCTGATCTCGCCGGCCGGCAACAACGCCTACGAAAGCGTCATGACCGCGTGGAGCACCGACCCCAGCCATCCTTCCCTGTCCCCGCTGACGACCCGCTTGGTCGATCAACTGTGCTCGGAAGCCGCGCGCCGCGTGCGTCAAGGCGAAGACGCCAGCGGTAAAGATCTGTTGGATCGCGCCCAGCGCCTGTCGCAACAAAACAGCGGTCACGATGCGCCGCGACTGAACCAAGTGCGCAAGGAATTGAACGACGCGCTGACCGTGCGTATGACCCGCGCGGTGGACAGCGGCGACCGCAAGGCCACGAAGACCATCCTCGCCAGCGCCAAGGCCTTCGATTTACCGTCCTCGCAAATCGCCGCGCTGCAAGCCAAATCGATCAAGACGGCACCGCCGGTCGAGCGCGTCGTCGCCGTCTCCGGCGGCGAAGCCACCGTGACCTTGGCCAACGGCAAGACCGTCGCCGTTTCGCGCGTACCGATCAGTCGCGACAACTACGCCGACTTCG
>JADZBF010000303.1 GCA_020852215.1 Lysobacter sp.
AACAACCCGGGCGGTTTGCTCACCTCCGCGGTGCAGATCGCCGACGACCTGCTCGACAGCGGGGTGATCGTCAGCACGCGCGGGCGCATGCCCGGGAACGACGCGACCTTCCGCGCCACGCCCGGCGACCGCATGCACGGCGCGCCGGTGGTGGCGTTGGTGGACGCGGGTTCGGCGAGCGCGACCGAAGTGCTTTCCGGCGCGCTGCGCGACCTGCACCGGGCGAAGATCGTGGGCAGCCGCACCTTCGGCAAGGGCCTGGTGCAGACGCTGCTGCCGCTGGACAACGGCGATTCGGTCAAGCTGACCACGGCGCGTTATTACACGCCCAGCGGCAAATCCATCCAGGCCAGTGGCATCGTGCCGGACGTGGTGCTGAAGCCGGACAAGGCGACCGCGGACAAGGACGCGGCGGACGGCGACGTGCCCTACACCGAGGCTTCCCTGCCCGGGCATTTGCACGGCGAGGACGAGGACGATGCCGGCACCAACGCGGGCGACGTGCTGCCCGGCGATGCGCCGATCACCGCGGCGCTGCAGGAACTCAAGGGGCCGGTGGCGCAGGTGGAGACGAAGCCGAAGGGTTGAGTCGCGGAATCATGTAGCCCGGGTAAGCGAAGCGCATCCGGGGCTTTCAAGAATCGCGGAGATTGGCTAAAAGCCCCGGATGCGGCCTGCGGCCTTATCCGGGCTACGGCTTTGGATAATCTGCGGCTGATGGTGGGGTTCGCCGCGCTAACAGCCACCCTACGTTCACCCGATCTCGAAATCCCTCACCGGCTTCACCACCGAATACTTCTCTTTCTTCGGCTTGCCTTCCAACGCCGGGAACTCGATGGGTTTGTCTTCGACGGCGGTGTCGGGTAGGCGGTCGAGGAAGTCGCGGATCATGGTCAAGCGGCCGCGTTTCTGGTCGTTGAAGTCCACCAGCGTCCACGGAGCATGTTTTGTGTGGGTGGCGTCGAGCATCGCTTCGCGGGCTTTGGTGTAGTCGGCGTATTTGGTGCGCGCTTCCAGATCGATCGGTGAGAGTTTCCAGCCCTTCAGCGGGTCTTCGCGGCGTTCGGCGAAGCGTTTTTCCTGTTCTTCCTGATCGCAGCACAGCCAGTACTTGAACAGCAGGATGCCGTCGTCGGCCAGCATTTTCTCGAAGATCGGGGCTTGCTTGAGGAACGCCTGCACCTGCGCGGCATCGGCGAAGCCCATCACTTTTTCCACGCCGGCGCGGTTGTACCAACTGCGGTCGAACAGCACGATCTCGCCGGCCGCGGGCAAATGCGGGATATAGCGCTGGAAATACCATTGCGTACGTTCGCGGTCGCTGGGTTTCGGCAATGCGACGGTGCGGCATTGCCGCGGGTTGACGTGACGTTGGATCGCGTCGATCACGCCGCCCTTGCCGGCGGTGTCGCGACCTTCGATCAACACCAGGATGCGTTGCCCGGTCGCCAGCGCCCAGCGCGCCATCTGCGCGAGCTCGCGCTGCATCGGTTCGAGCAGTTCTTCGTATTCTTTGCGCTTGAGTTTGTCGGATTTGCTCATGGTGTGTGCGCTCGAAAGGAAAAGGCGGTTTGCGATGTCATCCCGAGCTCGGCGAGGGGCCTTTACGTTTCGATGGTCGGAAACGCTTTAGAAGCAGGTCCCTCGCTTCGCTCGGGATGACAGGAATTTATTCCGGAATGACCGGCTGCGGGCTCACGCCTTCTTCGCACGTTTCGCGGGCGCGCGTTTGGTCGCCTTGCGTTTGCGCGGCGCGGCGTCGGCGAGCGCTTCGGCGGCGGGCGTGGCGGCGACCATGCTGCGCACCACTTCCAGCACGGCGGCTTGTTGGCGTTCGTTCAAGGCGCGATAGGCGGCCAGCAGCGAGTGCTCGCCTTTCGTGCGCACGGGGTCGAAGGTGCTGGCGAGTTCCGACAACAACGCGCCGGCCGGCACGCCGAAGGTGCGGGCGAGGGCGTCGATCTGGTCGCGGCCCGGCATTTTTTCGTCTTTCAGCCATGCGTTGACGGTGTTGATGCCGGCGCGCGGAATCGCGGTGGCCAGGTCGGTGACGCTGGTGCCGGTGGCTTTGGTCAGTAATCGCAACGTGGTGCCGATGGACATGGCCGGTTCCTTATTCCTTGAGTCGTGGACGGAGTGTGGCGAGATTGCAGGGGCGCGTGCGGGCGTCGAGCTGCGCGCGAACGATCTTCTCCCATGCGGTGCGGCAGGCCGAGGTGGAACCCGGCATCGCGAAGACGAACGTGCCGTTGGCGAGCCCGGCGAATGCGCGCGACTGAAGCGTCGAAGTGCCGATCTCTTCGTAGCTGAGCGCGCGGAACAATTCGCCGAAGCCGTGCATTTCCTTGTCGAGCAGCGGCAACAGCGCTTCGGGCGTGGAGTCGCGGCCGGTGAAGCCGGTGCCGCCGGTGACCAGAATGCCGTCGGCGGCGGGGTCGGCGATCCACTGCGAGACCTGCGCGCGCATCAGGTATTTGTCGTCGGGCAACAGCGCGCGGTCGTGGAGCCGATGCCCGGCCTCGGCGAGCGCGGCGGCGAGGTAATCGCCTGAGCTGTCCTCGGCGAGGGTGCGCGTGTCGGAGACGGTCAGCACGCAGAGGGAAAGCGGGATGAAATCGGGGGCTGCGGTCATGGTCGGCAGGGTAGCCGTCGCCGCTTGCGGGCGCAAACCAGCGGCCGGCAGGTTGTTTTGTTGAAAAACGATCATCCAGATCGTTTTGACTCGCCGCATCCTTGCGGCTCGCCGCTTCGCGGCCGGCGTTGCCGTTCGTGCCGGCTCCTGCCGGCACAGTCAAGTCGCGAGTCCGGCACATGGCCGGACTCGCTCCCGACGACAGCCCGCTTGCGGGCTGAACAGCGAAGCTGGCCCTGAGCTCCGCGAAGAGTGAGCGCGCAGCGCGAATCATCAAGCGCTTACGCGCTCGGTTCGTCGTCGCAGCCCTCCATGGCTGCGCTAGCAGGCTGTTTTTCAACAGCCTGCTAGGCCTAAGCGCGATCGCCGGCCAAGGGCAAATGGAATCGGAACGTGTCCTGGTAGAACGCCCAGCCCTGCGCCCGATACAGCGATTGCGCCGACAGGTTGTCCGGCGTGGTTTCCAGTTCGAGCCGAATCGCCCCGCGGCTGCGACCGAACTCGGCCGCGGCGTGAAGCAAGGCTTCGCCGACGCCGCGACGGCGGGCGTGGGCGGCGACGTAAAGGTCGTTGAGGACGAAGACGCGCGCGACGCGCACCGATCAGAGCCTGTTCAAAATCTGCTGCGCTCGGTGCTTTCGCGCCGTCCGCTGCTCGAAATGCTCATGTACCGCTACGTACACTGCGCTTTCTGCGCTGCGGGCGGCGCGTAAGCCCCATCGCTCGCGACGATTTTGAACAGGCTCTGAGAACATCGGATACAACTGAGTGAAGCCGAGCGGGGCGCCGATCAGCGCATCGGCCCGCGCATCGTTCGCGTCGAACGCCAGAATGACCGTGGACTCACCGTTCGTGAGCCGCTCGCGCAGAATTCGCGCGCGATATCCGCATCGTACGGTTGCGCATAGAAAGCGCGGTAATCGGCGAACAGCGGCGCGAGGACGTGGAGATCGTCGAGCGTGGCGATGCGGGTGACGATAGACGTGGCGGTGGGCATACGCTGCTCCGGTCGAGACGAAAGCATCCTAACGCGAACATGCCGGATCCCCATAGGGTGCGCGTGCCGCGCACCGCTCTTTCGTCAGAGCGCGAGATT
>JADZBF010000304.1 GCA_020852215.1 Lysobacter sp.
GCGTGGGATCGTAACGGCCGCCGTACGTGAGCCAGTCGGCGGTCGGCGGATCTTTCGTCCAGATATGTCCATCGCCGATGTGGTTGGGCACGACGTCCTGGATCACGCCGATGCCCTTGCCGCGCGCCGCCGCGACGAAATCGCGGTAGTCGGCATTGCTGCCGAAGCGCGGATCGATGCGGTACAGATCGGTCGCGGCATAACCGTGATACGAATATTCGGTCTGCGCGTTCTCGATCAGCGGCGTCGGCCAGACCATGGTGTAGCCCATGCCCGCGATGTAGTCGAGTCGGTCGCGCAAGCCGCGCAGATCGCCGCCGTGACGACCGCCGGGATTGTCGCGATCCGCGCCTTCGACGTAGCCGGCGACGCGATCGTTGCTCGGATCGCCGTTGGCGAAGCGATCGGGCATGAGATTGAGAATGGCATCGCGGCCGTCGAAGCCGCGACGCTCGGCCGAGCCCGGCTTGCGCGACCATAACGCGTAACGCAGCGTTCGCTCGCGACCTTCCGCGGTCAGGCGCAACCGCAGATCGCCGGGCGCGGCATCGGCGGCGATTTCGAGATCGACGAACAGATAGTTGGGACTATCGCCGCGCACGACTCGGACGATGCGCGCACGCGCGGTGTCGTCGAGACGCACGTCACCGGCGCCGATGCCGGGCGCCCGCAACATGATCTGCAGACGCCGATCGCGCAGCCCGACCCACCAATTCGGCGGGTAGACGGCGGGCGCCGACGATGGCGCGCGCGCGTCGGTGCGCGTATCCGCGGTCTTGGTCGCGTTCGCCGAGAAGACCGGCAGCGCCGCAAGACAGCACATCAGCGACAGAACGGACGCAGCGATCGCGCGTCGAAGCGGGCGGTGTTTCATCGTCACTCTCTCCACGAAAACGCCGGGTCTACTGAGTCGCCGAGCGCATGCGGCGGCGACTCGCGCAGTTCGATCAGTGCGCCGGACCGAGGCGGAGCATACCGCCTGCAGCGAGCGCCGTATGCGGCGCTGCGGTACGCGGCAGCGCGCGGCCGTCGAGCGTGGCGATGTCGCGCGGCTCGCGTCGGATATGCAATTGCGCGTCGCCGATGCGTACGCTGGCCTCGGCGACCAGCGGCACACCCAAGACGTATTCGCCGCGCGCCGGTTGAACCGGATACAGGCCGAGCGTCGCGAACACCAGCCATGCGCTCATCTGCCCTGCATCGTCGTTGCCGACGATGCCATCGGGCGTGTCGCGATAGAAACGGCGCACGATCTCGCGACCGCGCGTGTGCCCTTTCTGCGGCGCGTCGGTGAACGCGTAGAGCCAAGCGATGTGATGGCTGGGCTCGTTGCCGTGCGCGTACTGTCCGATCATCGCCTCCTGGCCGAGATGCTTGTCGGCGTTCGGCGCCGCGCGCGCGAAAAAATCGTCCAGCCAAGTCTCCAGCCCTTTCGCGCCGCCGAGTGCGTCTCGAAAGCCCTCGGCGTCGTGCAGTGCCGGCGTGGCGGTGTATTGGTAGGCGTTGGCTTCGGTGTAATCGCCGGGATTGTTCATCGGCGACGTCGCAACCGTGGGATCGAATGGGGTGCGCCAGCGTCCGGCGCTGTCCTTGCCGCGCAGCGTGCGCGTCGTCGGATCGAACAAGCGCGTCCAGCCTTCAGCGCGCCGCGAGAAGCGCGTCGCGATCTCCTCGCGACCGAGCTGTTTCGCCAACTGCGCCAATGCGGCGTCGCCATAGCCCAGTTCCGCGGTCATCGACACCGATTCGCCGGTCTGCACGTCGAAGGGCAGATAGCCATAGCGCTCCAGCGTGTCCCAGTCGCGCTGCGCCCACACGGGCGCATCGGGGCGCGGCTTAGTACTGGTGGCCAGCATCGCCTGCAGCGCGGCATCGGCATCGATCCCCGGCACTTCCTTGATCAGCGCATCGGCGATCACCGGCATCGCCGGATTGCCGATCATGGTGTGGGTCTCGCGACCCCAAGCGGTCCACAGCGGCAGATAGCCCATCTGCTGCTGATGCGCGATCATCGTGTTGACGAAACCGGGCACGCGTTCCGGCACGATCAACGTGTACAGCGGATGCGCGGCGCGGAAGGTGTCCCACAGGCTCAAGGTCGAGTAGTACGCACCGTCCGGCGCTCGCATCACCTCACCTTTCGGTCCGCGCACGCGGCCGTCGGCATCGGCGATCTGGCTGGGATGCAGCAGCGTGCGATACAGCGCCGAATAGAAAATCCGCTTCGTCCGCGCATCAGCGTCGATGCGTATCCGACCCAGCAGATCATTCCACGCGCGATCGGCATCGCGGCGCACGCGTGCGAAGTCGCGCTCGTCGGCGGTGGCGAGATTGCGGAGCGCGCCGGCTTCGTCCATGGTCGACAGCGCGACGCGCGCTTCCAGTACGCGCCCTTCGCCGAGATCGAAACCGAGCACGTAACGCGGCACGCGCTCGCCCGCGCGCGGCGGCAACAACAAGCGTTCGGCGATCGGTGAACTGAATCGCACCGCGAAGGACGCCTGACGCTCGACCCAGTTTTTCGAGAAAACCGTGCCTTGAAGATTCTGCGATCCGACCGCGATATCCGCTTGGCTAACATCTGCACGAGTCACGCGCGGCCCTTCGCCGAAGAGAATGCCGTGCTGCATATCCACCAGCACCTGCACGCGGCCCGGATGATCGAAGGTATAGCGCTGGAACGCGACACGTTCGGTGGCGGTGAGTTCCACCCGTACGCCGCGATCGCGCAGCGTCACTGCGTAATAACCCGGGCGCGCGGTTTCGCTGCGCTTCTCGTAGCTGCTGGCGAAATCGACGGTCTGGTCATCCCACGCAGCGCCCTGCGAAGGTTGCAGCAGGACATCGCCCAGTTCGCCGATGCCTGCACCGCTGATGTGAGTGTTCGAGAAACCGAGAATCTTCGGCGCGCGATACTGATAACCGCTGCTGTAGCTCCA
>JADZBF010000305.1 GCA_020852215.1 Lysobacter sp.
GCCTACGAAGCGCTGCGCGACCCGGAGAAACGCAAGGCCTACGATCAACTGCGCGCGCGCGGCTATCGCCCCGGCGACGAAGTGCAGCCGCCGCCGGGCGGGTTCGGTGGACCGGGCGGCGTCGATTTCGAAGAAATTTTTGCCGGCGGCAACGGCGGTTTCAGCGATTTCTTTCAGGAATTGTTCGGCCGTCGTCGCGGCCCGGGCGGCCCGGGCGGTGCGGGTCCGCAAGGGCGCGCACGAGGCGATGGCGCCACGCGCGCCAAGATCGCCGTGCCGCTGGAAGCCGTGTATGCCGGCGAGCCGGTGCGCGTGTCGGTCGCCGGCAAATCGCTCGACGTGCGCATCCCCAAAGGCATTCGTCCCGGGCAGGCGATCCGCCTCGGCGGTCAGGCGCCGGGCGGCGGCGATCTGCTGCTGGAAATCGAATACGCCGCGCACCCGCGCTTCGAAGTGGACGATCGCAACATCATCCATGCGTTGGCGGTAGCGCCGTGGGAAGCGGCGCTCGGCGCGACGCTGAGCGTGCCGACATTGGGCGGCCCGGTGGAGTTGAAGATCCCGCCGGATTCGGAAGCGGGCCGCAAACTGCGCCTACGCGGACGCGGATTGCCGGGCGCGGGCGGCGCGCCGGCCGGCGATCAGATCGTCGAATTGGAAATTTTGGCGCCCAAGGCGCACACCGACGAAGAGCGCGACGCGTATCGGAGTTTGCGCGATGCGTTCGGGGACGATTGGCGTCGGGCTTGAGCCGAGGCGTCAGGCGGCCGGATCGCGCGATGGGTTGGCGGATCGGCCGATAGAGCACGACCGAGCGCTAGGCTCAAAGCTCGGCCGAGAATTCGGCCGACAACCTGGCTTGAATCAGCCTTCGCCCATCACGTACTTGGTGATGGTGTTCGACAGCTCGATTTCGCTGAAAGGCTTGGTCAGATACGCGCGCGCGCCCTGACGCATCCCCCACACGCGATCGGTGTCCTGATCCTTGGTCGTCACCAGCACGATCGGAATGTGCTTGGTGGTGGGCTCGCGCGAGATGGTGCGCGTGGCCTGGAATCCGTTGAGATTCGGCATCACCACGTCCATCAGAATCAAATCCGGGATTTCGCGTTTCGCCACTTCGACGCCGGCGGCGCCGTCTTCGGCCACGAGGGCTTCGTGCCCGAGTTTTTCGACGATGCGGCGGATACCCATCAACTGGGACGGGGAGTCGTCGACGATCAGGATGCGTGCCATGCGGAGACCCGTGGAGGAATGCGTCCAGTGTAGTGGGCCGGATCGTCGCCCGAAAGCGGGCCGGAATCCGGTTGTGACTCGTCTCACATTACGGCGAAGCGCGCGCGGGCGCCAGAGGCGTCGCGCCGGAGGCTCAATTCGAACCGATCCGCACCAAGGTACGCCCCAGCGAACCACCGGCCAACATGCCGGCGAAGACCTCGGGCAGTTCGGCCAAACCGACTTCGCGGGTGCGGATGGTGTCCAGATGCGCGGGTTTCCAGTCGCCCGAGAGACGCCGCCAGACCTCCTCGCGGATGTCGCGCGCGGTGCCGGCCGAGGCCACGCCCAGCAGCGACACGCCGCGGATGATGAAAGGCATGACAGTGGTCGGTAGATCGGCGGTGGCCGCCAACCCCGCGGACGCGACGTTGCCGTAGGGCTTGGTCTGGGCGAGCAGGCTGGCCAGCATCGGTCCGCCGACATTGTCCAGACCTCCGCCGAAGCGCGCGGCTTCCATTGGCCGGGTCGTCGTCAATGCGTCGCGCCCCAACACCTCTGCGGCGCCGAGACGCTTGAGATAGTCGGCGTGCGCGGCTTTGCCGCTGATCGCATGCACCTCGTAGCCGGCGCGGGCGAAGATATCGACCGCCAGCGAACCGACGCCGCCGGTCGCGCCGGTGACGGCCAAAGGCCCGAGCGCGGGCGTTTGCCGGTTTTCTTCCATCCGCAACAAGGCGAGGCCGGCGGTGAACCCGGCGGTGCCGAGAATCATGCTTTCGCGCAGACTCAAGCCGGAGGGCAGGGGAATTGCCCAACGCGACTCGATCCGCGCGTATTCGCTGTAGCCGCCGTCGCGGGTTTCGCTCAGGCCGCAGCCGGTGACCAGCACCGCATCGCCTTCCTTGAAGGCAGGGTCGCTCGACGCCGCCACCCGGCCGGCGACATCGATCCCGCCGACCAGCGGAAAACTGCGCAGAATTTTGCCTTCGCCGGTGCCGGCGAGCGCGTCCTTGTAGTTCACCGAGGAATAGGCGGTCTCGATCACGATCTCGCCGGGCGAGAGTTCGTCGATCGAAATTTGTTCGATACCGCTGCGATAACCGGCGGCGTCGTTATGGATGCGGAAGGCGTTGAAGGTCGTGGGTATCATCGCGATTCAGAGGGCTTTGGTTGACGGAGGAAGATCGTGTTCCGCTTCCGCGGAGCTGCGGTCGGGCAAAAGGAACGCGTCGCCAAGATCGCGTAGCGTCGCATCGTCGGCGGCCGCCAACGAAACGGTGGCACCGCTCACTTTCCAAATCAGACCGTTTTGCGTGGTTTTCACATACAGCGGCTTGCGATATTGCAGCGACAAGAACACATGGAATGACGTCGGCGCGGCCGAGCTGTCGTGCGCGACCGCCAGGGCTTTCTTCGCTTCCAATTGCTCGGGCGTCAAATTTCCGCAGCCGGACGTTTGCGAATACGTCGTGATCACATCGCTGCCATCGTCGCCGATACGGAGCATATGAAAGCCCCCGAGCGGCACCGTTTTGTCGTCCCAGGCGCTGATCAGGAACGTGAGCATGAAGTCCCGGCCGTCCTCGGAAACGGGCAAAACGACGGTATTGAATGGACGATCCGGATTGCAATTGATCAAGTCTTGCCGGGTCGCGAGCGCTCTCGCGCGCAGCATGCGTAACATCGCGGGGGTCGGAACGCGCTCCTTTTCCGGTATTTCGGCCATGCCCCGCGCATCCACGACGCCCCACGGCTCGTAACGAAGCGTGGCTTCGCCAGCGATACCGTAGCGGTCGTCGGCTTGATGCAAATACCAAACCCGGATGCTGTCGTCGTTTTCGGCGGTGACCCAGCCGACGCCGCGGCCGGGGACATTCTCGAACGCTTTGATCTTCACCAATTCGTCCGTCGTGAGCCAAGCGGCGATGTCGTGCCGTCTCAGGGCCGTGCCGTAAATTTCCGCCATCGCGACGTCGTACTGGTGCTTTTCGGGAATCTCGCAGGCGATGCGAATCGAATTCTTGCTGGCGTTCGCGGGCAGATGCGCCGCGCAGGCGGGCCGTTCGTCCGCGCGGACGTTGGTGGGGATGAGCGCCGCTGCGAGCAGCAGCGTAGCGAAAGTGAGGTGCGGCATCGTGGCTCTCCGGGGTTGGTTCGCTCGGATGGCGGATAGGCGTGCGGTATTCGCGCCGGAACGATCGATTATTCCGGGCACCCACCGAAATTCGCGATCGGGATCACCCGTTCGACGATCTCGAAGCCTTCGATCGGGCGGGTTTCTTCGACGCAGTGATACATGTCCATCGTGACCTGCCGCACCGTGTCGTTCTCGCAGTGCAGCGTGAAGAGATCGACGATTCTGTCGTAAGGGCCGAGGCCCAGCGAGCCGCCGCGTTCGAACTCCGGCGCGCGGCCGTTGGCGCAACGCAGGCGCGCGAGATAGTCGCGTTGCCCTTGCGGCCCCCTGGCGCGGATCGGGTTGGTTTCGCTGCCCAACGTTCCGCTGAGTTTCGCGTCGGGCACAGTGCGATGCGCGGCCATCATCGCGCCGAGATCGAAGTCGTCGAAGCCATCCTCGGCCGGCGCGCGTTCCGAAGTTTTCGGCGCTGCGGCGCAGCCGGCCGAGAGCGCGGCGATCGCGAAACAAATGGCCATTCGCGCGGCCGTCGGCGCTACCAAACGCGAACGAGAACGGGGCATGACGGCGCTCCTGGCGGATTCGGGCGGACTATACCGCGCGCGCGCCGGATTTGCGTGGCGCGATTTGGCGATGATCACAAGTCGCTTCCTCGAACGTTGGAAGAGAGGACGACGCCCGCGATGCGTCGCCCTTCCCCCGAGTTCAGGAGCGAACCGATGCAGCCCTACGACACGCAACGCCTGCCCGACGATCTGAAGAATTGGATCAATGCGCGCTTATTGAAACCGCTGCTGTATTTCGAAGGCGGCTGGGAGAAATGGTGGCAGTCCGATTTCCCCGCTTGGTTGGATACCGTCAACGACACGCAGTTCGATTTCCGCCGCGAAGTGCGCGATGGCGGAATCATCATCGATTGGGTGGTCAACGGCAATTCCGACTCGCCGACCAATGCGATCGAGTTGAAAGCGCAGACCCATAAGACCACGAAGTCCAGCTTCGTCAACCAAGTCGGCAAAGATCTGGACGCGCTTCGCGAATTATCGCCGTTCGACTATCCGGTACGGATGTCGCTGATCGCGGTGATCGATCAGACCACGTTCGACGCGATGGTGGAGCGGGATTTCGTGCCGTTGACCAAAACGAGCCAAGTGGCGTTCCTTTCGAGAACCCTCTGAGGGCGGGGCGAAAAGGGTCGATCCGTCGGCGCTCAGCGCAATTCGCGCCGACGTTTCTCGTCCAGCCACTTGTCGGCCTGCGCCGGCACGTAGCCGTGCATCCAGGCGAACAAGGCGTCGAGATCTTCGCCGTGCCACAGGTCGCGGCGTTGATCGGCGTGCAGAAAGCGCTGGTCGACCATGCGATCGAGCATGGTCATCAGCGGCGTGTAGAAGCCGTCGATATCGAGAAACGCGCAGGGCTTATCGCCCAAACCGAGCTGACGCCAGGTCAGCATCTCGAACATTTCGTCGAGCGTACCGAAGCCACCGGGCAGGGCGACGAAACCGTCGGCGAGATCGAACATGCGGGCTTTGCGCTCGTGCATATTGCCGACGACTTCGAGCCGGGTCACGCCTTTGTGCGCGACTTCCCACTGCACGAGTTGTTCGGGAATCACGCCGACGACTTCGCCGCCGTTTTCGAGCACGGCGTCCGCCACTTTGCCCATCAAACCGACGTTGCCGCCACCGTAGATCATTTGCAGATTCTCGCGTGCGAGGCGCGCGCCGAGTTCGCGTGCGCGCTCGGCGTAGACCGGCTTGCCGCCGGAATTGGAACCGCAATAGACGCAGATCGATTTCATGGGAGTACCGTCGACAAGAGATTGTTCAATGCTCGCTGCGCAGCAGCATCATGCCCGAGGCGCGTTCGATCGCACGGCGCTTCGCGGCGGGCGCGATCGCCATCAGCATCCGCAAGAACCAGGTACCCGACATCGTGCGCTTGAGGCGTATGGATTCGCTCCAATGCGAGCGGAATTCGAGTTCGCGCCAACCGAAGGGCGCGAAGAACGCGGTGCTTTCGCGCGGGCCGAACACGAACGGCGCATTGCCGCCGCGCAACATCGGCGCCCACGTCTTTTCCATGCGCTTGAGCAACAACGGCGACACCAGTTCGCCCACCCACCAACGCGCGCGGGCGAATTCGTTCAAGTCGCGCGCGAGCGCGGCGACGTCTTCGGTCTGCAGATAAATCAGCAAGCCTTCGGTGATGACCAGCACAGGCCCTTCGGCTGAAGCCGCGGCGAGCACTTTGCGGCGCAGTTCGGTATCGCGCAGGTCCGCGGACACGAACTCCAATCCGCAGCGCGGCGTTTCGCCGGCCATGCGCTCGCGGAAATAGTCGACCATGTCGGGCATGTCGACGTGAATCCAACGCAGATCCGCTGGCAAATCCATGCGGTAGGGGCGGGTATCGAGCCCGGCGGCCAGATTGATCACGGTGCGCGCGCCTTCGCGAATGCAGCGCAGCACGATCTCGTCGATCACCGCGGTGCGCACCACCACCGCCCACGCCGTCGCCGCGCCGTTGGGGAGCTTGCGGACGATGGCTTCGCCGCGCTCGCCGCCGAGCCGGCGCGCGTAAGGGTCGCGGAAAATCGCGTCCGAGCGCTCGCTCTCCATCGCGCGATAGATCGCGACCCACAGCGCGGTGTCGGAGACGTTGCGGATGGGGTTGGATGTGCTCATTGCATCTCCGTCGCTTACCTTGATGAGCCAGTAATTTCGTGTGTTTCAGCCGAATGTAACTTGGAAGGATTCCTTGTCTTTGGTGAAATTTGGCTTTTTTAGGAAGCTTCCATGACTAGAAACTCCCTCAGTCAAATAAGTGACGTCGATTTCTCGATAGCGGCCACCCATTCCAATCTCGACGACCATATTGGCTCTGGTCAATATTTCATTCTTGACTTCTGGATTAAAAATCCAGTTGTCCTGAGTTAACAAAGCATTCTGTTCTGATGCTTTTGCTCTGTATGGGGTGGCTGTTTCTTCGGTCTCTGCCATCAGTTTGAAAGGCTTGTCGAGATCGCTGAATGCTTTGTCAAGCGCCATTAGCGTTCGATACTGATTTATGACAATTGTGTAGCCTTCACTTTCCGTGTGCGCATAGCGAAGCTTGTATCCCTTAGCCAAGAAGCAAAGAAAATCTTCTGTCTCGGAATCGATAAATCCGGGATTAATTTTCTTGAATGTGGCAATAAGGGCGGGACATAGGTGTTGCTGCTTCGAAACGGTATGGGACTTACTAATCAAGGCGGCTTTCATGGCTTTTTCGATGCACTGTGCTGCGATCGGTATCGCCGCAATAAGTAGTCCCTGTCTTAAAAGTAGTCTTGCAGCCAGATAGTCCTCGCATGCGAGTCGCAAAAAGCCAGCGACTGTTTTTTGCGACTTTGTGTCCATTGGCGGTGGATCAATTGGCTTTATGGATCGCGCGTTTGTGCACCGCCATCGCGGCATCGTGCACGGCTTCCGACAGCGAGGGGTGCGCGTGGCAGATGCGGGCGAGATCGTCGGCCGAGCCGCTGAATTCCATGGTCAACACGCCTTCGTGGACCAGTTCGGAGACATTGGCGCCGACCAGGTGCATGCCGAGCACGCGATCGGTCTCGGCGTGCGCCAGCACCTTCACGAAGCCCGCGGGTTCGGCCATCGCCACCGCGCGGCCCACCGCCGCGAACGGGAAGCTGCCGGCCTTGTACGGGATGCCTTCGGCTTTCAGTTGTTCCTCGGTCTTGCCGACCCA
>JADZBF010000306.1 GCA_020852215.1 Lysobacter sp.
CGGCGCTGGTGGTGATGACCGCCGGCTTCATCACCGGCCTCGCGGCGAAACGCTCGCCGCTGGAGATTTTGGATATCGTCGGCAAGGCGTTCACCGAAAAACGTTTCCTGCTGCTGTTCTTGATCGCGTTGCCGGTGGTCGGTTTATTGGAACGGCACGGGTTGAAAGAACACACGCAGGCTTGGGTCGCGCGGTTGCGCGGCGCGACCATGAGTCGTCTTTTGATCGCGTATTTGTTCCTGCGCCAACTGCTCTCCGCGCTGGGCCTCACCAGCGTCGGCGGTCATCCGCAAACCGTGCGGCCGCTGATCGCGCCGATGGCCGAAGCCGCTGCGGAAACGGCGCACGGCACGTTGTCGCAGGACGAACGCGAGCGCATCCGCGCGATGGCGGCCGCGACCGATAACGTCGGCTTGTTTTTCGGCGAAGACATCTTCATCGCCTTCGGCGCGGTGCTGCTGATCCAGGCCTTCTTCGCCGACAACGGCATGACACTGGAACCACTGCGGATCGCGCTGTGGGGCATTCCCACCGCGTTGTGCGCGTTCGCGATCCACGCGTGGCGCATCCATCGCATGGAGCGGCGTATCGCACGAAGCGCGCGAGCGTCGGCGCAAGAGCGCGCGCAGCCGACCGATGCGGCGAACGTGTCCGAAATCGCTGCGGAAGAACGCGCATGATCGGCCTGACCTGGGTGTACTGGTTGCTCGGCGCGTATTTCGCGGTGCTCGCATGGCGCGGTCTGCGCGACCGCGGCAATCCGCGACGCCACACCACCGCGTTGTTTTGGGCGCTGCTCGCGTTCCTGTTGTTCGCGGCCGAGCGCTTGCCTCCGCGCGCCGTCGGCGTTTGCGTCGTCGTACTGGTGCTGATCGCCGGCTTCGGCGGCCTGCGCAGCGGTCGCTACGACGACAGCAGTCCCGAGGACAAACGTAGCGACGCTGCACGGTTCGGGCATCGTTTGTTCTGGCCCGCGTTGCTGATCCCGGCGATCACACTCGTCGGCACGCTCGCGCTCGGCCGCATCGCGATCGACGGCAAGCCGTTGTTCGAAAACGCGAACGCGGCGACGCTGAGTTCGCTCGCCCTCGCCTGCTCCATCGCGCTGATCGCCGCGTGCATCAGCCTGCGGCAGGCGCCGACGTCGGCGCTGGAACAGTCGCGACGCTTGGTCGATGCCATCGGCTGGGCCGCGTTGTTGCCGTTGCTGCTGGCGACGCTGGGCAGCGTATTCACTGCCTCAGGAGTGGGCGATGCGGTCTCGGGCGTGGTGCGGCATGTGATTCCGGTCGATAACGCGTTCCTGGTCGTCGTCGCCTACGCGCTGGGCATGGCGATGTTCACCATCGTCATGGGCAACGCCTTCGCCGCCTTCCCGGTGATGACCGCGGGCATCGGCTTGCCGCTGCTGGTGAAATTGCACGGCGCCGATGCCGCGTCCATGGCGGCGATCGGCATGCTCTCGGGCTATTGCGGCACGCTGATGACGCCGATGGCGGCGAACTTCAATCTCGTGCCCGCAGCGCTGTTGGAATTGCGCGACCCATACGGCGTGATCCGCGCGCAATGGCGCACCGGCGCGTTGCTGCTGTTGTGCAATATCGCGTTGATGTACGTCATCGTGTTCCGCTGATCGGGCTCTCGTCGTCATGTCGTCCTCGCGCACCGTCTTGCTCACCGGCTTCGATCCCTTCGGCGGCGAGACCGTCAACCCGAGTTGGGAATCCCTGCGTCTTCTGCAAGGCGACACCATCGCCGGCCATCGCATCGAAACCGCGATCCTGACCACCGCCTTCGTGCGCGGCGCTTCGGCGCTGTTGGATGCGCTGGATCGATACCGCCCCGCGTTGACCTTGTGCGTGGGCCAAGCCGGCGGGCGCGCCCATCTGTCGTTCGAACGCGTGGCGATCAATACGATCGACGCGCGCATCGCCGACAACGACGGCGCGCGGCCGATCGATATTCCCTGCGTCGCGGGCGCGCCGGCCGCGTATTTCGCGACCGCGCCGATCAAGGCCATGCGCGCCGCGGTGGCCGCCGCGAATATTCCGGTCGAGGTGTCGAACACGGCCGGCACCTTCGTCTGCAATCATGTGTTTTACGTGCTGATGCACGCGCTGGCCGCGGAGCGCAATGGAAAGCACGAATCAGCGCGCGACCGACATCCCCGCGGCGGATTCGTGCATGTGCCGTATCTCGAAGAACAGGCGCGGCGTCAGGGTTCGATGGCGTTCATGCGCATCGAAACGATGACCGCGGGTCTGCGTATCGCGATCGCAACGGCATTGCGCACCGAACAGGATATTCTCGACGGCGCAGGTGCCACGCATTGATGCACGAAGCGAGTCGCCGCAGGCCGATTCGATGGAACCTGCACGCGACGTTTCAGGAACCTTCTCAAAGTTTCAGATGAGGCATGCGCTGAGCGCATGTACCGAGCCGATTGGCGTCCCTTCGTCGATCACTTCATCCCTCTCCCCGCCGCGCGGGGAGAGGGTGGCCGAAGGCCGGGTGAGGGGCGCCTTTCTCGTACGGCTTGATGCGCACGGTTGGAAGCGCGCGAACGAAGCGTGCCGCCTGCCCCGCATCCGGCGCGGTGCGCCACCTTCTCCCCGCTTGCGGGGAGAAGGAAGAGAGCCATATCCCGCTTGCGGGGAGAAGGAAGAGAGCAATATCCCGCTTGCGGGGAGCAGGACGAGAGCAATAACCCGCTTGCGGGGAGAAG
>JADZBF010000307.1 GCA_020852215.1 Lysobacter sp.
AAACGACTTACCCTCAGCATCGTTGCAGGCCCTTGGATTTGAATCGACAACGGGGTTCTACCCTGTCAAACCCAGGGCCTGCAACGCTTTGTGCAAAGAGTCGGAAATTATTCCGGACAGCAGTGGGTTTTCGCCGGGATGACGTCTGAAAATTGTGGATGTTTCGATATTGAGATGGGTTCTAATCGATTGCTCGAACGCCGCGCGTTACGCGCCGCGCGGCAGTTCCAACCAACCCGCGACCACATTGCGCAATTCTTCGACGCCCGTCTTCGCCTCCGCCGAAAAAATCTGCACGCTGACCGAGTCGGCGTAGGTCGCCGCCAAATCTTTGCGCACGGCCAGTAAGACGTTGCCGGCGGCGCCGCGGCCGAGTTTGTCGGCTTTGGTCAGCACCGCTCGGACGGGCAGGTTGTTTTCGATCGCGTAGCCGATGATCTGGCGGTCGTAGTCCTTCAGCGGGTGGCGGATGTCCATCACCACCACCAGGCCCTTGAGCGCTTCGCGGCTGCGGAAGTAGTCGGCGAGGAAGGCCTGCCAGTGCGCCTGCAGGTCTTTGGGGACTTTGGCGTAGCCGTAGCCGGGCAGATCGACGAGATATTTGGTCTGGTGCGGGGGCAGTTCGAAAAACACCAATTGCTGCGTGCGCCCGGGCGTTTTGGACACCCGCGCCAAGGCGTTCTGTTGGCACAAGGCATTGAGCGCGCTGGATTTTCCGGCATTGGAGCGGCCGGCGAACGCGACTTCGGCGCCGCCGTCGGGCGGCAGTTGGCGGGGCGTATGGGCGGCCAGCAGATAGCTGGCGCGGGCGAAGGGGTTGGGAGGGGCGGCCATCCGCATAGCATGGCACGAGCGGCCGGATTCGCCGGTTCGGGCGCGTTCGACGCGTCCTTCGACCCGGATCGCAGCGATCGGGCCGATCGGACCGATGGGGCCGTGTGTCGCCGCTCAGTCCGCGGCCATCCCGCATCGTGCCGGTCGGGCGCTCCGCTCGTTTGACCGTCCCCGGCGCGACGACGATAATTCCACGGTTTCGGCCACGCGCCGACCCGAGCCGGCAGCGCCGGACTCGTCCGATCGGATTTCTTTGGAGTGTTGAGCATGCGTCACGCCCGTGTTCTCGGTTTCGCCGGCCTCGCGGTCGCCACCGTCGTCGCGATCACCGCGATTGCCCAGACCACGGTCGAGCCGTTACCGGAGACCGCACCGGCCCCCGCGATGCCGCTGGATGCTTCGGTGACGGCCGAATTGGCGAAAGCCAAGCCCGGCGACGCCACCGCCGGCGCGGCCAAAGCGGGCGCCTGCGTGGCCTGCCATGGCCTGGACGGTAACGCCACCGACCCGACCCTGTACCCGCGTCTCGCCGGCCAGAGCGAGCGTTACCTGTCGCGTCAACTCGCCCTGTTCAAGAGCGGCGAGCGCGCCAACCCGATCATGCAGCCGTTCGCGATGACCCTCAGCGCGCAGGACATGCGCGATATCGGCGCTTACTACGCGACCAAGTCGGCTGGTGCCGGCGCCGGCATCGCCGACGACGCGGTCATCGCCGACAAGAGCAGCCCGTACGACGGCATGAAGTTCTTCGAAGTGGGCCAGAAGCTGTTCCGCAGCGGCGACCCCGCCCGCAACCTCCCGGCCTGCATGGCCTGCCACGGCCCCAGCGGCGCGGGCAATCCGGGTCCGGCGTATCCGCGCGTGGCCGGCCAGCAATCCTGGTACACCGCCCGCCGGCTGCAGGAATACCGCGCCGGCACCACCACCGAGATCGACAAGGCGCTGTTCCAGACCATGGCGCAGGTGGCGCAGCCGCTGACCGACCAGGAAATCCAGGCGCTGGCCAGCTACATGCAAGGCCTGCATCGCCAGAACGGGGGCGGTTGACCCCGCGCGGCGGCTCGGGCGCGCGGCTTCCCGCAAGCGCGCACTCGCTGAATCGCAGCGCACCCTCCCTCCCGCACCGGCCAGGATCGCCACCGCGACAGCTTGAATCCCGACGCCGGCACGGACATCCTCTGTGCCGGCGTTTTTTCGTTCCCCTCCGCGCGACCGGCGAGTCGGTTCAGACCGATCGCCCGGCCGACGAGCAAAGACCCAACCGCCACCCCGACGTTCCCCACTCCGCTTTCCTTGGAATCCCACGATGCTTCGTTTCGTTCTCTCGCTGGCCTTGCTCATCCTGCCGTTGTCCGCCTGCGGTCAGACGGCCCCGCCCGCGCAGGCGCAAGCGCAAGCCGGCGAAACCTACGAGCTCGTGTCCAAACCCGGCCCGTGGCTGCCCGAGAAAGGCAAGATCGAGGTCGTCGAATACTTCAGCTAGACCTGTGGCCATTGCGCGCAGTTCCACCCGATGATCGAGGCGTGGAAAAAGAACCTGCCCAAGGACGTCGTTTTCCGCTACCTGCCCAACGCTTACGACGTCGAATTCTCGTATTCGCGCGCCTTCTTCGCGGCGGAAAGCGCCGGCGCCCTGCCGAAAATCCACGGCGATCTGTTCGCCGCCATCCACGAAGACGGTCGCGTGCCGCGCAACAACGCGACCATCGACGAATTGGCGGCGTATTTCGCCCAGCGCGGTCTCAATCGCGAAAAAATGAGCGCGGCGATGCGCTCCACCGCCGTCACCGAACAGATGAAGCGCGCCAAACAGTTCGTCATCGATAAAGGACTGGGCGGCACCCCGATGCTGGTCGTCGCCGGCAAGTACGTGATCCAAGGCGAGACCTATCGCGAATATCTCGAGAACCTCGACAAGGTGATCGCGATGGAGCGCGCCAAGCGCGCCGCGCCCAAAGCCGCGACGCCGAAGCCCGCCGCCAAGAGCACGCCCTGATCGA
>JADZBF010000308.1 GCA_020852215.1 Lysobacter sp.
AGTAGAGGCTGTCATGTACAAATACCCTCTTCCTAAGCACTTGCAACTAGGGCCAAAAAACTCTCTTGATAGACTGAATGGCCTTGGTAATGAAGTTTTCAACAGGATGGATATCATGGTGATTCACATTGATTCGTTTGCAGAGTTGCTATCTTCTCTTTTTGAGAAAGATGAACAATCGTGAGGTTCTAGATGCTCCAACTCCGCCCCAACTGCGAATGCTGTAACCGCGATCTCCCGCTGGACGCCGACGCGATGATCTGCAGTTTCGAATGCACCTTTTGCGCGCAGTGCGCGGACGACGTGCTCCACGGCGTCTGTCCGAATTGCGGCGGCGAGTTCAGTCCGCGGCCGATTCGGCCGGCGCATCTGCTGGCGAAATACCCGCCTTCGACCGAGCGCGTGTCGAAGCCGGACGGTTGCGCCGCGGCGGCGTGAACCCGCGTATGCGTCGGCTGCGCGCGACGATCGCAACCGAACGAGGCGTTCGCGGATCGCCTCGCCTGCGCGTTTCCGCGCTGCTAAGGTGAAGACCCTCCAACCATGAGCGCCGCACGCATGCGCCGATTCGTTCTGATTTCAACGCTCGCATGCTTCGCGTTCGCGCCGCTCGCGAGCGCATGGGCCGCGGAGCCCGTCGCCGTCGAACCCGCCGCCGAGCGCGCGCAGTCCAACATTCGCCTCACCCCCGGCGCGCTGCCGGCGTCGTCGGCATTGATCGCCGAACTCGCCGAAAAAGATCGACAACTCTTCGACGCCGTGTTCGGCTGCAAGCTCGACACGCTCGCGAAGCTCATCGCCGACGACTTCGAATTCGTCCATGACAAATACGGCCTCACCGCCGATTCCGGCGCGAAGTTCATGGACGGCATGCGCCAGAACTGCAAAGCGCAGGACGCCGGGACCAATTTCCGCGCGCGTCGCGAATTGATCGAAGGCACGATGACCGTGCATGTGCTCAACGACTACGGCGCGATGCAGATGGGCGAACATCGGTTTTACGCGCTGCAGCCGGGGCAAGCGGACAAACTGACCGAAACCGGCAAGTTCATCGACCTGTGGCGGCGGATCGACGGCGAATGGAAGCTCGCGCGCGTGATCAGCTACGACCACGTTCTGGCCGAATGACGAAGGAACGACGAGGCTCGGCATGTCGCATATCGACCCGCCCGACGATGAGCGCCCCGCGCCCCGCGCCAAGCGCGCGCGGCCGGAACTCACGCCCGCTCAGCGTGCGCTCGCGCTGCTGGTGCGGCGCGAGCATTCGCGCAAGGAACTGACCCGCAAACTCGCCGCGCGCGGGATCGAGGCCGAGCAAGCCCAGGCCGCGGTGAATCGAATGACCGCGGAAGGCTGGCAAAACGACGCCCGCTTCGCCGAGCAACTGGTGCGCAGCCGGGCGAACACCGGCTACGGCCCGATCCGCATCCGCGCCGAACTCGGCACCCACGGCTTGGACCGCGAGGCCGTTCAGGCTTCGATGGACGCCTACGACGGCGATTGGGCCGAAAACGCCCGCGATCTGGTTCGGCGCCGCTTCGGCGCGGCCCTCGAAGACTGCGCCGTTCAGCGCAAAGCCGCTGAACTGCTGATTCGCCGCGGGTTTTCCGGCGATCAGGTGCGGGCCGCGACCCGCTTCGACCCCGACGAAGATTGACGCTTACAACTTGCTGCCACCGCTGGCGTCGATGCATTGCCCCGTGGTCCAGCCGCCGTCCGGTCCAGCGAGGAATGCGACCACGCCGGCGATATCGTCCGGCTGTCCGATGCGTTGCAGCAGTTGCATCTGCTTCACCCCTGCGCGCGACTCATCGGTCGCCACCATGCCCGCGGCCATGTCCGTTTCGGTTACCCCAGGCCGCACGCTGTTGGCCGTGATGCCGCGCGCTGCGCCGATGCCGGCCAGATACAGCGTCAACGTATCGATCGCGCCCTTGCTGGCGGCGTAGGCGTGCACCGCTTCGGGCACCATCACAGTGCGGCCGACGATCGAAGAGATGTTCACGATGCGGCCGCCATCGGCGAGACGGGGCAGTAGCCGTTGCGTCAGGAAGAACGGCGCCTTCACGTTCACCGCGAATTGACGGTCGAAGTCCGCTTCGGAATACGAGGCGAAATCGCCCAGTACGAGCACGCCGGCGTTGTTGACCAGGATATCGAACTGCGTGGGAAGCCCGGCCTCGGCGAGGGCGGCGTCCAGCGCCGCGACGAAACGGTCGACGCTGGCGGCGTCGTGCAGTTCGCCCGCGACCGCCAGCGCCCGCCCGCCGGCCGCCGCGATGCCATCCACCGCAGAGCGGGCGGAGGCCGCATCGCGGGCGTAGTTCACGACGACCGTGGCCCCATCGCGCGCCAGGCGTTGCGCGATGGCGCGACCAATACCGCGCCCGCCGCCGGTGACGAGCGCGACTTTATCTTGCAAGGGGAGGGATGACATAGAAATCCTTCGGGGATATGTGAATGTTCTTTAGTTCCGAATTTCGGAACAATTAAAGCATGCGCCCCGCTCCGTTAAACTGTCAAGCATGCGACCGCTCCGACACCCCGCCGCCGACGACATCACCCTGCAGGGGGTGCTGTACGCGTTGGCCGATCCGGTGCGGCTCAGCATCGTCCGGCGCCTGTACGAGCAGGGCACGCTGAACTGCGGTCAGAGCTGCGGCGACGACGCGCTGCCCCGCGCCACGCTGTCGCGCCATTTCGACCAACTGCGCGAGGCTGGGTTGGTGCAGACCGAGCGCGATGGTGTGCAATACCTCAATGTATTGCGTGCCGACGAGTTGGAAGCGCGCTTCCCGGGGTTGCTCGCTAGCGTGCTGAATGCGGCCGAACGCGAGGATGCGCCGAAAGCGGGCGTCGCGCCGCGCAAAACCGCGCGGAAACTCGCCGCTAAAGCCTAGACGGCCGCTCCGAATCCGACCCGACGCATTTACGAATTTCTCGCCGATTCCCTTTTTCTATCCGCCGATGCCATGAACGATACCGTGAACACCACCGCC
>JADZBF010000309.1 GCA_020852215.1 Lysobacter sp.
AACTTTGAGAGTGCATAACGCAAGCGTCATGCACCTTCTTTATGAGTCGGCAGCGAATCAACACATCATGGCGCTACCACAGCGTCGGAGGCTGCGTCATCGACCCAGCATTATCGTCTAGGCGCTTAAGCTGGGTGCGGAGCACCCAGCCTACAAAAATGCATCCCGTCCCAATGCATCATGGCGCATGACGCCTTCGGCTTATGCGCCTACGAAAGCGTCGTAGGCTGGGCCATCGGCCCAGCATCGTCATCAAAACTATCAAGCTGGGTGCGGAGCATCCAGCCTACAAAATTCGCTCACGTCATCGCAGAGGGCCTCGAGGCCGCTCGCGAATTCAATGCCGCGTGTCCGTGTTCAGCCTGCGCTCTCGCCTGCGGTTTTCGTCGTGCGCAGATGCACTTTCGGTCGGGCGACGGTGGTGTCCGTATCCGTCGTTGCGGGCGGCGCGGGTTCGTCTGCGGATGCCGTCGCATCGTCCGGTGTCGCGCTGGCTTTGGCGTCGCGTTTCTTCGCGTCTTTTTCTTCCTGCTTTTTCTTTTTCGCCAGTTCGCGCTGGCGTTTTTCGAACGAGTAATTGGGCTTGGCCAAAGGGGGGCTCCGTGTCGGGTCGTCGGTAGGTTCGAGGAGGGTTCGTCAGCGTTTCTTCGCGGGCGGGTTCGGTTTGTCTTCGGTGGCGGTCGCTTCGATCGCATCGGGGCCGATGCGATGCAGGGCGCGGGTGATGCCCAGCACTTCGATGGTGCCGCCGGCTTTGCGGAAGGCTTCGATGTCCGCGGCGATGGCTTCGTGGGTCATCGGCGTGCGGTCGTTGGCCTTGCGCGTCGAGAACAGGTGGCTGGTCTTCGACGGCGGAATGGCGGGCGTCGTGGGATCGGCGGATTGCGATTTGCTTGAACGTGGCATAAGCCTCTCCTTTCTCAGTAGAGTTGCAGCGGGATGCCGCGGGCGTTGCGGTCGCGATAATCGGCGCGCAATTCGCGGCAGTAGGGGCCGGACATCGTGAAGCGACGGCAGACGTCCGGGCGGCTTTCGTAAATCGAGCAACGCATGTGAGCGGCATCGATCGCCACGCACCAGCCTTCTTCGTCGCGCGCCATGACGTGCAGTCCGGCTGCGGTGTGGGTGGTGTAGCGCGCGGGGATGCGGTCTTCCGGCTGCAGCACCACGGTGAGCCGGCAGCAGACGGCATCGCAGCGCGCGCACAGCGGCGCGTTCGCGGCGACGGGCGGGACGGCGGTCGAGACGGGCATCGTCATGCGTCGTCTCCGCGTCGGAAATGCAGCATGCGTCCGCGATGCGGCGGCAGGTCGTCGTCGTTCATCGGGCATCGTTCGGCGTGCAGATCGAAGCCTTGCGCACCGAGCAAGCGGCCGAAACGCGCGCTGTTGCCGCGCCCGGGATCGGTGACCAGCACTTCGCTTTTCGGCAGGGCGTGACGTTCGATGATGCCGGCGATGAGTTCGGCGTGATCGCGTTCGTACAGCACGTCGCTGGCGATGACCACATCGAAGCGACCCAGCGCGGGCAGCGGTTGGTCCCAGCGCAATTGGCGGTAGTGCAGGGCGGGCAGCGCATTCTGCGCGGCGTTGTAGGCCAGAAAGACCTCGGCCAGCGGATGCGCGTCGGTGGCCATCACGTCCGCGCCGCGGCGTTGCAGCACCAAGCTGGCGAGACCGATGCCGCAGCCCAATTCCAGAATGCGTTTGCCGGCGATATCGAAGCGATGCATGGCCTGCGCCAGTAATCGCCCCGCGGGCCAGAGTTGCCCGAACAGGCTCCATTGCGCCGACGAAATGCCGATCAGCGCGCTATGACCGTCGGGATCGGCGAATTGCTGGGTATCGCTGAGAACGCGCAGCCGATAGAGATGGCCGCCGATGGCATGTTCGATTCCGCGGACCCGGTAACCGGGCATGGGCGCTCCCGAAGGGGCGTCACCCCGGCGAAGGGGCGGTGACGCGTGGAGGGGGGCGCAGCGAGCGACGTTGGAATCGGTCGGACGGGACGCAAGAGGCGAGGCGATGCAGGCCCCATCCTACCGGAAACGCGGCGATTTATCCGATTTATGTGATTCATATCCGGTTATGCGGAGCGCGCTGTCAGGATCGCGGCATCGAGATCGCATCACGCGATCGCGCGCGCCCGTCAGGCCGCAACCCGACGCACGGCGACGAAAGTAGCGGCCATCCGTGCCGCGAAAGAGCGCATACTCGGGCGCCGAGCGGATCGTTCGTATGTCCTCGCATCACATCGCTTTGTTCACCTTCACCTTGGGCGGCACGGCGAGCATCGGCCCGCAGGCGTTGCGCGCGCTGTGGGCGAAAGTCAGCGGTATCGGCAACGTCAGCGTGGGGCGCAAGGAATCCTACGGCAGCAGTCGCCCGGTCTACACGCTGTACGCGCCGCAGAGCCTGGGCAATCTTCAGGACGTGGAACTGCGTCTGCGTCGCGCGCTGGAAGATGCGCATCTGCATGCGTCGGTGACGGCCTTGCATTGAGCCGCGGCGGCGGCATTCCATCGGCGGCACCTCGACGACAGCCCCTCGACGACGGCCCCTCAACGACGGCCCCTCGACGACGTTTACCTCACCCCGACTTCGCGATCGATCACCGCCACCGTGCGGCGATACAACTCGTCGGCATTCTCGGGCGTATCGGCGATGCTGACCAGACTGAGCTTGCCGAATTCGCTGAGCGCGCCGATCAGATTGAACACCACGCCCTGTTGGCGCGTGGGCTCGAAGTGCAAACGGTGTTCGACGATCAGATCGACCAGATCGTCGGGCGTGAGCCGGCGATATTCCGGCCGGCACAGGTTGTCGGTGGCGCGATACACGCGCTGTTGGCCGGTGGGGGTGAGGAATTCGCAGCGCTCGGCGTCGTAGCGGCCGTCGGTGAGGAACTGCAGCATCTGGAACGGCAGCGTGGTGCCGCCTTTGCGCAGATTGATCTCGATGGCGTAATGCGTCCAGTCGTCGCCGTCGCGCACGGTCACGAAATCGACGCTGAAACGGCCGAGCACACCGTAGCCGCGCAGCACATCGCCGATGCGCGCGCCCGCCGCCTGCAGCGAAGCGCGATAGCGCGCATCGGCCGGGAAGGTGCTGCCGAGAAACACCTGGCCGCTCGGTCCGCCGAGCAGTTGATCGTGCGTGGAAATGATTTCCAGCGCGCCCAGTGCGTTGATGCGCATCTGCACCGAAGGCGAGCGCTTGTCGTCGCCGTCGATCCAGGCTTCGACGATGCCGCCCATGTCGGCGAATTTCGCGAGATAGCGTTCGGCCGACAGGCCCTGCGCTTCGGGTTTCAAGCGCAGCGGCATGTGCGCTTCGATCGTCGCGGCGTCGATCTTGGTGGCGTCGTCTGCGAAATCGAACACCGCATTACCTTCGCCCGAAAATCCTTCTTCGAGTTTCGTCACCGCGCGGCGCAGGCGCGGATGGCGCTGTTTCAGCGCGGCCAAAGCGGCGTACAGCGCGGGCAGATCGCGCAGATGCTCGGCGCCGTCTGGCAGCGTCGCGCCGGCTTCGCGGAACGCGCGGCGCCCGCCGCTCTTGCTGCCGAGCCAACCCAACGCCGGGTCGCAGGCGTACAGCGGAATGCCGAGTTTCACCGCGAGCGCGACTTCGTCGTCGGTGGCGTTGAAGCAACTCAAATGCGCGGTGGCCGGGTCGGCGATGGCGTCGCGGATGCGCTGCAGCAATCGCGGCCGGTCGAGAATTTTCGCGGTGAGCGAGCGTGCGCTGGTGTCGTACGCGGACAGCAGCGTGAGCCGTCGCCGCGCATGACCGCTGGGCACGCCGGACAGCAAACTGAGGTAGTAATCGATCACCACCGGATCGATCGGCGTGCTGGTGACGTACACCACGCGCGTGCGCGGCAGGCGCAGCAGCATCAGCATGCTCAACTGCCGCTCTTCGTAATGCGAGACGCCGACGATATGCGACAGCGTTTCCTGATCCAGACTCAAGCCGGGAATCACCACCACGGTGCGTTCGGCCAGCGGATCGGCGTAGACCTCGCGGAACATCGGGTCGAGCCGCGTTTGCAGCGCGAGGAAGCGGTCGCGGACGGTTTCGGGCGTTGGCGGGTCGTCGCGCATCGAGCTCCTCTCCTGTCGGTCCATGGCCGGCGCTAGGCCGACGCCGCTTCGTAACGCCGATACAAGGCCGGGTCGTCGAGCAAGGGCGAGAGCCGTCGCACGATGCGATCGACCCAGTGCGCGCGCTGCGCGTCGTCGTCGAGCACGTCCTGCCGCAGTTCGATCAGCAGATGCGGCAAGCCATAGGTTTCGGCGTGTTCGGCGATGGTGTAGCCGAAACCGGCGCGGCCGGAATACGGCTCGTTGTCGCCGACGTCGATGCCGTCGAGTTCGCGCAGTGCGCGGATGAAAGGCACCGCCATGCGGCCGTCTTCGTTCCACAGCACCGCGATCGGCCAACGCCGACGCACGCCGCCGAGTTCCGGCGCGAAGCTGTGGATCGAAATCAGCGCCGGGCAGCCGCCCGCGGCCATGCGCGCATGCAGCCACTCGGAAACGGCGCGGTGGTAGGGCTGATGGATCTGCCGCCAACGCTGTCGACGTGCGGCTTCGCTGAGGTCGCGATTGCCCGGCACCAAAGTGCCGTCGCTGACCGCGGGGCAGAGCGTGGGATCGTCGTACTCGCGATTGGCATCGACGACCAAGCGCGAATAGCCGTGCAGGAACGCGGGCGCGTCGAACCGCGCGGCCAGCGCGCGGGTGACGGCGGCGGCGTGCAGATCGATGGCGATATGGCGCGCGAATTC
>JADZBF010000310.1 GCA_020852215.1 Lysobacter sp.
CGCCGCGTCGTTCTACGGCGGCGCGAACGCGCTGCCGCCTGCCGACGCCGGCATCGACGCCGACACGGACACCGCCGCGGATTTCGGCGCTGATTTCGACACTGATTTCGGCGCGGATTTCGCTGGTGACCCCCGCCCTTCTGGACACGAGCATGGCCGCGGACGACAGCGAACGGATTGAGCGCACCGCGGCCGAGTGGTTGGCGCGGCGCGACGGCGAGGGCTGGACGGCGCAGGACAGCGCCCAGCTCGACCGCTGGCTGCGCGCGTCCACGGCCCACCGCGTGGCGTTCTTGCGGCTGGAAAGCGCGTGGGTCGAAACCGGTCGCCTGCAGGCGCTCGCCGCAGGCCTCGCGCACGACGGCCCGCCGACGCGCGGCCGTTGGGGGTTGGCCGGCGAATCCGCGACCGACGCACCATCGACATCGCGCGCCGCCCCCGACGACGACATCGACTTCGGTGCACTGCGCTTCTCCCCTCGCGAAGGGCGCGGGCCGCGATCGGCGCGCGGCCGCTGGGCGGGGGCCGTGGCGGTCGTCTTGCTGGCGGCGAGCGCGGGCGTGGGCGGTTGGTGGCGTTGGCGCGAAAACAGCGCCGTCGAGCGCGCGGCTTACGCCACCGCGCTGGGAGCGCTGGAAACGGTGCGTTTGACCGACGGCTCGCAAGCGACGCTCAGCAGCGAAAGCCGCATCGACGTCGCGCTTTCGCGTCGCGAACGTCGCATCGATCTGCAGCGCGGCGAAGCGCTGTTCGAAGCCGCGAAAGACGCATCGCGTCCTTTCGTGGTCAACGCCGGCGACCACCGCGTCGTGGCGGTGGGCACGCGGTTTTCGGTCCGCCGCGACCGCGACGCGCTGCGGGTGGCGGTGACCGAAGGCACGGTGCGGCTGGACATGCCCGGAGCGGACGGCAGCGCCGGGCCGGAAACGCTGCTGCCCGCGGGCTCGGTGGCCATCGCGACGGCCGCCGGTGTCTCGGTCCGCCGCAACGACCCGGGCGCCGCCGAGCGCGCGCTCGAATGGCGCGAAGGCTATCTGCGTTTCCAGGACACGCCGCTGCGCGAGGCGGCCGAGGAATTCAATCGTTTCAACGCCCGCAAGCTGATGATGGGCGACGCCGATGTCGCCGCGCTGCGGATGGGCGGGCAATTCCGTTGGTCGAACCTCGACGGGTTCGTGCGGCTGTTGGAACAGGGGTTCGGCGTGCGGGTCGAGCATCGCGGCGAATTGATCGTGCTGCATCGCCGCTGAGCCGCCGCATCCGGGCGACAGGGCGACGGCGCTGCGGGATTCCGCGCGCCGACTCGTCCCGATCATGGGGGGCGCGCACCGTGCGCGCCGACGAAAACGAAGCGAGGGGAATCGATGCCGAAATCATGCCGTCTTCTGCTGTTGAGCGTCGCTTGTGCGGCTGCGTTGCAGGCCCAGGCCCAAGGGGCGAACGCTCCCGCCGGCCCAATCGACTTACCGGCAGGCGAATTATCCGCAGCCCTGGACACCCTCGCGCGCCGCTCCGGCACGCAGTTGGTGTACCGCTCCGACCAAGTGCAAGGCGTGCGCACCGGCGGCGTGCGCGGCGCGCCCAGCGCGGACGCCGCGCTGCAAAAACTGTTGGGCGGCAGCGATTTCGTCTCTCGCCACGACCCCTCGACGGGCGCCGTGCTGATCGTTCGCCGCGACGTGCCCAAGCGCGCGCCGGCGACGGTCGCGCAGGCGGACGAACCCGCGGGCGGCGCTCCGGCGGCACCCGCACCGCCGCCGCAGGAACTGGAAGCCGTACAGATCACCGGCTCCCGCATCCCGCGCACGCAGATCGAAGGCCCCGCGCCGGTCACGGTGATCAGCGAGGGCGACATCAAAGCCGGCGGCTTCGTCAGCGTCCCGGACGTGCTGCGCTCGATCACCCAGAACAGTGGCGAAACCCAGAGCCAGCAATCCGCCAGCGGCGCCGACTTCTCGCCCGGCGCGCAGCAGGTGGATTTGCGCGGGCTCGGGCCGAATCACACGCTGGTGTTGGTCAACGGCCGTCGCATCGCCGATTTCCCGCTGCCGTTCAAGGGCCGCAGTAATTTCACCGACATCTCCAATATTCCGCTGGGCATGGTGGAACGCGTGGAAGTGCTGACCGGCAGCGCCTCCGCCGTGTACGGCTCCGACGCCATCTCCGGCGTGATCAATTTCATTTTGAAAGACCATGCCGACGGCACCACCGCCAGCGTGCGCTACGGCGGCGCCACCCGCGGCGGCGCGGAATCGCTCGACCTCAGCGTCACCTCCGGCTTCGAACGCGGCGGCTTCAGCGGCGTCTTCGGCGCGGAGTATCAAGATCAACGCCCGCTGTGGGCCTACGACCGCAAGATCCAGGACTCCACGCTCGACGGCCCGACCGAACGTTCGCGTCTCGCCCGCCGCGTGTTCCTGCGCACCGATTACTTCGACACCTATCTGGACCCGGGCGCCGACGCCTGCGCCGCGCTCTCGCATCTCAACCGAGGCTCGACCGGCTACACCTCGCGCCCGGGCTTCGGCGATTACGATCCCGAGATCGACGATTACGGCCCCGGCTATTACTGCGGCAGCACCGAGTCCATCGGCTACGGCACCATCATCAGCGAACGCAAGGGCATCAATGCTTACGGTTCGTTCCAATACCAACTGGCCAACGGCGGCCAGTGGTTCGCCGATGTGCAAGTGGGTCATCACAAACTCGGCCTGTTCCGCGATGTCGCCGCGTGGAGTTACCAAGCGCCCGACGGCAACGAAGACGGCTATTTCTTCAACCAGGCCACCGACCAGGTGGAGTATTGGCAGCGCCAGTTCACGCCGGAGGAAATGGGCGGCTTGAACCGCGGCATGATCCGTAACGTGCAAGACACCTTCAGCGTCACCACCGGTTTCGCCGGCACCTTCGCGACGGACTGGGATTACGAGGCGGCGCTGAGCCATTCGCAGTACAAAGCGCGGATCGGTTGGCCGCAGATCGTCGCCGCGCGCGCCAACGCTTTATTCCTCGGCCCGCAATTGGGCGAATACGACGACGGCGACGGCAACCTGTTCCCGATCTTCGACGCCGACCCGACGCGGCTGTATCGCCCGCTCACTCGGCAGGAATACGACAGCATCGCCGCGCGTACGACCTATCACCCGAAATCGCGCACCGACACGCTGTCGTTCACCGTACGCAACGCGGATCTGTTCGCGCTGCCCGCGGGGCCGGTCGGCTTCGCCGGCGTGCTCGAATTCGGTCAGCAGTCTTACGATCTCAATCCCGATCCGCTGGCGACGCAGTTCTATTACTACAGTTGGAAGGATTCCGACGGCCACGGCAGCCGCAACCGCTGGGCCGCCGCCGCCGAAGTCCGCGCGCCGCTGCACGACACCGTGAACCTCAGCCTCGCCGGCCGTTACGACCAATACCGCTATTCCGGCAATGCGCCGGGCAAGTTCACCTACAGCGCCGGTTTGGAATGGCGCCCGATCGAATCGCTGTTGGTGCGCGGCTCCTACGGCACCGCCTTCCGCGCCGCCGATCTGCATTACGTCTACGCGGGCATCGGCAACGACGAAACCTCGGGCATCGATTACTACAGTTGCCTCAGCGACGACCCCGGCGCCAGCGATTGCTCGGATTACGAGGAAGGCCTGATCCGCACGCGCGAAGGCAATCGCGATCTCGAGCCGGAAACCAGCACGTCGTGGACATTCGGCGCGGTGTGGTCGCCGATCGCCGATTTCGACGTGTCGGTGGATTATTTCGATATCCGCATGCGCGATCAGGTGCAGGACATGAGCGTGGGCGAAATCCTGCGCGACGAAGCCAGTTGCCGCCTGGGCGGTCTCGACCCGGCATCGCCGACCTGCGTGGACGCGATCTCGCGCGTCACCCGCATCGGCGGGCGGTTGTACGGCATCTACGTCAATCCGATCAACGTCGCGCGCGAAAACACCAGCGGCGTCGATTTGAGCGCGCATTACAGGCGCAGCACGCCGTTCGGCGACTTCCGCTTCGGCGTGAATCACAGTTGGGTGCGCGAACACGACTTCCAGCAATACGACGGCGACGTCGTGGAAGATCAGTTCGCGGTGAACGGCGGCTTCGACATTCCGCGCACGAAAACCAGCGCCTCGCTCGGCTGGAATTACGGCGGTTGGTCGGCGGGCGTGCAGGGCCAACGACTGGGCAAATTGCCGAGTTCGGATTCGTACGAC
>JADZBF010000311.1 GCA_020852215.1 Lysobacter sp.
CGAACACCGCTTCCGCCACGTTCGGCATGTAGATCACCACACGATCGCCGCGGCCGACGCCCAGCGCGCGAATCGCCGCGGCGAAGACGTTCACTTCGCGATGCAATTCGCGATAGCTGATCTCGCGAGTGATGTTGGTTTCGGTGGAGATGGCGACCAAGGCGAGTTGATCGGCGCGTTCGGCGAGATGCCGGTCCACCGCGTTGTAACAGAGATTGGTTTCGCCGCCGTCGAACCAACGGCGGAACGGCGGCGTGTCGTACTGCAGAATCGTTTGCGGCGCCTTGTGCCAATGAATGGCCTGCGCCTGTTCGGCCCAGAACGCCTCCGGTTCTTCGATCGAACGGCGGTACACGTCTTCGTAGCGCATGGCTCCTCCGGGCGTCGGCGCGATGCGGGGAGGATAGTCCCGCGCACGCGCCTTGGCCTTGCGACCTTGGTCGGAGGCGATGCCGGCGCAGAAACGAAAAACGCCGGGCGGTGCCCGGCGTTTCGTCGATCGCGAGCCGAAATAGGTCAGCCCAGCAGATGCGCCACGCCAGCGCGCTCTTCTTCCAGCTCGGCGAGCGTCTTGTTCATGCGCTCGCGGCTGAAATCGTCGATCGGCAGGCCTTCGACGCGGGTGTATTCGCCGTTGGCGCAAGTCACCGGCACGCCGTACATCACGCCTTCCGGGATGCCGTAGCTGCCGTCGGAGGGCACGCCCATCGTCGCCCATTCGCCGTTGGTGCCCAGCGCCCAATCGCGCATGTGGTCGATGGCGGCGTTGGCGGCCGACGCGGCCGAGGACAGGCCGCGCGCTTCGATGATCGCCGCGCCGCGCTTGCCCACCACCGGGATGAAGGTGTTGGCGTTCCAATCGGCGTCGCCGATCTTGTCTTTCAGCGATTCGCCGCCGATGGTGGCGAAACGATAATCCGGGTACATGGTCGGGCTGTGGTTGCCCCACACCACCATGTTCTTGATATCGGCGACCGGCACGCCCGCCTTGCCGGCGAGTTGCGACAACGCGCGGTTGTGGTCGAGACGCAGCATCGCGGTGAAGTTCCTGGACGGCAGATCCGGCGCCGACTTCATCGCGATGTAGGCGTTGGTATTGGCCGGGTTACCGACCACCAGCACCTTCACGTTGCGCGAAGCGACGGCGTTCAGCGCCTTGCCCTGCACTGTGAAGATCTCGGCGTTCTTCAGCAGCAGATCCTTACGCTCCATGCCCGGGCCGCGCGGCATCGCGCCGACCAACAGGGCGTAGTCGGCGTCCTTGAACGCGACCGTCGGATCGTCGGTGCCGACCATGCCGGCCAGCAGCGGAAAGGCGCAGTCTTCCAGTTCCATCATCACGCCCCTGAGCGCGGCCTGGGCCTTGTCCAACGGCAATTCCAGCATCTGCAGGATCACCGGCTGGTCCTTGCCGAGCATTTCGCCCGACGCGATGCGGAACAACAAGGCATAACCGATTTGGCCGGCGGCACCGGTAACGGCGACTCTGACGGGGGCTTTCATGATGAAACTCCGGGAATGGGGAATCGGGAATGGGGAATCGATCGAGCAAAAGCGTTTCGAGCGGGTATCGGGTCGTTGGCGGTATCGGGATTCGTCTCGACGATTCCCTATTCCCCATTCCCGATTCCCGGCGTCAGGTCAACTCGGCGAAGAACTCCTGAATACGCTTCATACCCGGGGCCAACTGCGGCGTCGGGCAGGTGTAGCTGATGCGGATCGCGCGCGGCTCGCCGAAGGCCGAGCCCGGTACGCAGGCCACGCCTTTCGCGTCGAGCAAGGCATTGCACAGATCGACATCGTTGGCGACGACCGCGCCGGTCGGGCCGTGGGTCTTGCCGAAATACGCGCTGACGTCGGGGAAAACGTAGAAGGCTCCCTGCGGCCGCGGGCAGACGATGCCGGGAATCGCCATGAAGGCTGCGACCACTTCGTCGCGCTTGCGCTGGAATTCGGCGTTCTTCGCCTCCGGCACGTCCTGCGGGCCGGTGAGCGCGGCCACCGCAGCGGCGGTGGTCAGCTCGGGGATATTGGTGATGTGGTTCGAGTTCATCGTCACCACCGCGTTGGCGACGACTTCCGGCCCGGCCATGAAGCCCACGCGCCACCCGGGCATGCCGTAGGTCTTCGACAGCGAATCCAGGAAGATCGTGCGGTCGCGCAATTCGGGACGGAAGTGGATGAAATTGTGGTAGCCGACGCCGTCGAACACCATGCGGTTGTAGATGTCGTCGGTGATGATCCAGGTGTCCGGATACTTCGCCACCACCTCGGCCAGCGCGGCGATCTCATCCTTCGTGTACACCATGCCCGTCGGGTTGGACGGGTTGTTGAACAGGAACACTTTGGGCTTCTTCGCCAGCGCCGCGTCGAGCTGCGCCGGGGTGAGCTTGTAGTCCTGCTCCGGCGGGCACGGCAGCAGGTCGACCTTCGCATTCACGATTTCGGCGATGTCGAGATAGCTGGTCCAGTACGGCGTCGGGAAGGCGATGGTGTCGCCCTCGTCCAGCAGCACTTCGGCCAGGTTGTAGATGATGTGCTTGGCGCCGATGCCGGTGGCGATATTGGCGCGCTTGTAGCCGGTCAGACCGATGCCTTCCATGTGCTTGATGAAGGCGTCCAGCAGGGCGTCGGCGCCGCGGTTGCTGCCGTACTGGCCGGAGTCCTTGGCGAGCGCGTCGCGGACCGCGTCGTAGACGTGCGGGCCGGGCAGAAAATTGGGAACGCCGATCGAAAAACTGATGATGTCGCGGCCTTCGGCCTTGAGCCGCTTGGCTTTTTCGGCGACCACCATAATCGCGCTGGGCTTGGCGCGACCGACGCGCCGGGCGAGTTGCAGCATCGCATTACCTACAAGGGCTGTGCTTCGGTAAAGTGGGGGCCGGACGTCCTGCGAGGGCGCCCGAAAGGTCTGCCGAACAGACGTGGAGCAAGCACGAAATGGTAACACAGCGCACCGCCCCGGCCTCCGGCCGCCTCGTCCTCCGCCCCGTGCCTCGCAACGCCGCCGATGCGCGCCATGGCGCGTCGTATCGGTCGCCGCCATCGGCATGGCGCTGGCTGCTCGCGCTGACGCTGTGCGGCTTGCTCAACGCCTGCGCCAGCACGCAGGTGCGGACCGCGAAAACCGACGACGGCGCGCCGCTGGTGGTCAGCGGCAGCGTGGTGCTGGTGGAACCGGACATCGAACTGTACGAAGTGCTGGTCGGCGGCGCGCAAGAGCCGCGCAAAGCCTGGACCGAAGCCGCGCGCCGGCTGTATCCGCAGATGGCGCGCGAGGTGCTGGCCGGCCGCGGCATCGAAGTGAAACCGGATTTCCCGCTGCCGCCCGAAGCCGGTGCCGACGACCGCCTGCGTCAGCTCTATCTGCTGAATCAAGCGGTGTCGATCAGCGTCTTGCAGTACGGCCGCAGCACATCCGGCAGCGGGCTGCGCACCAAGCGCGGCAAATTCGATTGGACGCTCGGCCCGGGCGTGTCCGAATTACGCGACGCCACCGGCGCCGACTACGCCCTGTTCACCTACATTCGCGACAGCTACACCAGCGGCGGCCGCGCGGCGATGCGCATCATCGGTTTCGTTCTGCTGGGCGGCGACATCGGCGGCGGTTATCAGATCGGCCTCGCCTCGCTGGTGGACCTGCGCACCGGACGCGTGGTCTGGCACAACCTGCTGGTCGATCAAGCCGGCGACCTGCGCGACGAACCCGGCGCACGCGAAACCGCCGACGACTTGCTGAAAAACCTCGGCGTACCGCCTAAGCGCGGCGGAGGCCGACCATGACCTCCTCCCCCGTAGAGCGGAGCGAAGCTCCGCTACCCCACACCGTAGAGCGGAGCGAAGCTCCGCTGAAAATTTCGGCGATCAGACATGTTCAGCGGAGCTGCGCTCCGCTCTACAGTCAGCTCTACCGTGCGACGCGGGTCTTGGCGGCGAGCGCCCTGCTCACCATCGCCCTCGCCGGCTGCGCGACGCAGCAGGCCGTGCGCGAACATCGCCCCGGCGACGCGCCGGTCGCCGGCACCGACGAAGACGAGCTGTGGTACGCGATGCAACGCGCCGAAGCCGAACTACAGCGCTCGCCGCTGCTGGTGAAGGATCCGGCGCTCAACGCCTACGTGCGCGGCATCGCCTGCAAGGTCTCGGGCGATCACTGCCGCGATCTGCGCGTCTACATCATGGATGTCCCCGACTTCAACGCCTCGATGGCGCCGAACGGGATGATGATCGTGTGGACCGGCGCCTTGCTGCGCGCGCGCGACGAAGCCGAGATCGGCTTCGTGTTGGGCCACGAATCCGGCCACTTCACCGCGCAGCATTCGCTGCGGCAATGGCGTCGTTTGAAAGACACCAGCGCCGTACTCAGCGCCTTCCAGTTGGTGGCCTATGGCGCGGGCGTGCCGGACGCCGCTTTGCTCGGCGCGTTGGGCGCGTACGCCGGCATCTTCAAATTCAGCCGCGACCAGGAGCGCGAAGCCGACAAACTCGGTTTCGCCTCCGCCGTCACCCACGGTTACGACCCCGCGGCCGGCGGCGATTTGTGGGCGCGGCTCAAGCGCGAAGAAGACACGCGGCGCTATCAGCGTCGCGGCGTGGTCTTCGCCACGCATCCCGCCACCGAAGAGCGTCTGGCCGACATCCGCAGCGCCGCCGCGAGCGCGCCGCCCGGCCCGCGCGATCGCCATCGCGACGAATATCGTGCGGCGATGCGACCGTTCCTCGATCGCTGGCTCGCGGCCGAACTCGGTCGCCGCCGCTACGACAGTTCGCTGTTGGTGATCGGCGAACTGTTGGCCGAAGCGCCGGAAGCCGATCGCGGCCTGCTGACGTTCTACATGGGCGAAGCGCATCGCCG
>JADZBF010000312.1 GCA_020852215.1 Lysobacter sp.
CCATCCTCATCAAGGAAAACGCAGGCGTCGAAGACGAGCGCGTGCGGGCGCTGTCGCTGCCGATGCTCGGCCAGCATGTGCGTCGCGCGGGCGAGGACGTGCGCGTCGGCGATGCTTTGCTTTCGGCCGGGCATACGCTGACGCCGTCGCGGATCGCGCTGGCCGCGGGGCAGGGCATGGATCGCCTCGATGTGGTGCGTCGCCCGACCGTGGCGGTGTTCACCACCGGCGACGAACTCGTCGAGCCTGGGCTGTCGCTGCGGCACGGCGAGCTGTACGACAGTAATCGCACGCTGTTGATGGGCCTGCTCCGCGCCGATGGCTTCGAGCCGATGGCATGGCCGCGTTTGCCGGACGATCCGGATGCGATGCTCTCCGCGCTGCGCCATGCCGGGCATGCCTTCGATGTCGTGATCACGTGCGGCGGCGTGTCCGCCGGCGAAAAAGATCATCTGCCTGCGCTGCTGCAGCGCGAAGGCCGCGTGCATTTCTGGAAGGTGCGGATGAAGCCGGGGATGCCGGTGCTGTTCGCGGAATCCGCGCCCGAATCGCCAGACAATGCGCTGACGACCGGCGAATATCCCAGCGGCAGTCGTAAGCCGCTCGGCGAAGCGCAGTTTCTGTGCTTGCCGGGCAATCCGGTGTCGGTATTGGCGACGTATCTCACGCTGGGTCGTGCATTGCTCGACGGCTTGCAAGGCCGCGTCGAACCGCGACCTCGCTTGCGCGCGCGCCTGCGCAGCGCGTGGCGCAAACGTCACGAACGTTTGGAGTTCCTGCGCGGGCGTCTCGATTGCGACGAAAGCGGCCAACTGTGGGTCGAGCCCAATCCCGCCGATGGCTCGCACCGCATGCGCGCGGCGGCGGATTCGGATGCGTTGATCGTATTGGGCGAGGGCGAGATGACGCTTGATGCGGGTGCGCCGGTCGATGTGTTGGTGTATTGAAAGCTCGAAAGCGAGAAGACCATGAATCGTCGTCGCATTACTGTTTTGTCGCTGATAGTCGCGCTCGCTTGCTTCGAATCTCCTGCACATGCTCAAGAGGGCACTTTTGGAGTCACGTACGATGGCGATATCGAATCACTGAAGTACTCCGTCGAGCGGGATAGTCTTTCGAATGGCCGTATTTGGCTCCGGCTGCATCTGAAAGAAATGGTCGGCTACGATTGGCGCGCAAAGCGCGCTTTGAAGACGTTGTGGGAGCGCGAGGCATCGATCATCTGCAGGCACGATCGAATTACAGGTCGCCCAAAACCATTCGGCCCGGTCGCATCTTGCGATGGTGTCACGGCAGATGGCAGGCGCACCGGCGATTGCGGCGTATGGGCAGGAATCGCCGGAACTTTGAAATGCAAGCGGTAGAATCGCGGATATGACGATCTCCGAACTCACCACCGCCGAAGCCCTCGACCGCCAGCGCCGCGGCGCCGCGCTGATCGACGTACGCGAAGCGCACGAGCGCGCGACCGGCATGGCCGAAGGCGCGCGCGGTATCGCGATGGGCGAGTTGGTGTACGCGCCCGCCGCGCATGCGCGGGATCGCGATGCAGAGATTTTGCTGATCTGCCAAAGCGGCATGCGCTCGCAGCGCGCGGCGCAGATGCTGGCGGAACAGGGCTATACGAATGTCGCTTCGATCGCGGGCGGCACATCGCGCTGGATCGCGGACGGTTTACCTGTCGTGCTGCCGGACGAAGGCAGCGATGCCGGCGTTGATCGTGATTTCGCCGATCGTTATTCGCGGCATTTGCGCTTGCCGCAGATCGGTGTCGATGGCCAAAAACGTTTGGAAGCAGCGCGAGTGTTGCTGATCGGCGCGGGCGGCTTGGGATCGCCGGCCGCGTACTATCTCGCCGCCGCGGGTGTGGGCCATCTGCGTATCGCCGACGACGATGCGGTGGATCGCAGCAATCTGCAGCGTCAAATCCTGCATACCGATGCGCGCATCGGTATGGCGAAAGTCGAGTCCGCCGCCGCCGCGCTGTCCGCGCTGAACCCGCGCACGAAGATCGAAGCGATCCGCGAGCGCGTGACCGCCGCGAACGTCGAACGCCTGCTCGACGGCGTCGATGTCGTGGTCGACGGCGCGGATAATTTCCCGGCGCGTTATCTGCTCAACGACGCCTGCGTGAAGCTCGGCAAACCGCTTGTGTACGGTGCGGTGCATCGGTTCGAGGGGCAGGCCAGTGTGTTCGACGCCGGGCGCCATCGCGGCACGGCGCCGTGCTATCGCTGCTTGTTTCCCGAGCCGCCGTCGCCGGAAAACGCGCCCAACTGCGCCGAGGCGGGCGTGCTCGGCGTGCTGCCGGGTGTGATCGGGCTGATCCAGGCGACCGAAGCGATCAAACTGATTCTGGAGATCGGCGAACCGCTCCGCGGGCGCTTGCTACAGTTCGACGCGCTGTCGATGCGCTTCCGCGAAACGCGATTGGCTGCGGACCCCGATTGCGGCGTCTGCGCGCCGGGGCGCGCGTTTCCCGGTTACATCGACTACGCCGCGTTCTGCGCCGACGGCGCGCGCGGAACCTGACGTCGTCCAGGCACAGCCGTCGAGGAAAGTACGCATGTCGCGATACCGTATCGTCTCGAACGCGCTCGCGCTGTTCTGCATCGCGTTTTCGTGCCGCGCGTACGCTGCCGATATCTGCGCGTTCTCAGTCGCGGAGATGGAAAAAAATCCGGCCGGCACGCGCATCGCCAAGATCGCCTGCGAAGAACATGCGCTTTGGCATAAACCCTTCATCAACGCGCAGGGGCGCATCGTTCGGCTCGGGCCGATGGAAGCCGAGCGCGATGCGCTGGCCGACAAAACGACGCCCGCATGGAAACGCGTGCAGTGGTACTGGCGCGAATCGGGATTGCTGGATCGCAATGCCGATTGGGAGCGAACGCGTATCGTCGATAAGGGCGATGCGGGCCGAAACGGCGCATCGGATTGCGCCGACGACACGCAGGATTGGGGCCAGCGATCCGCCTGTCGCGCGTTCCTGATCGACGTGCCGTGGTCGGCGGTGTTCGTGTCCTACACGATGAAACGCGCCGTGATCGCCGACTTCACGTTGTCGTCTTCGCACTTCTATTACATCCGCGACGCGGCGCGAAACCCGGAGACATC
>JADZBF010000313.1 GCA_020852215.1 Lysobacter sp.
AGAGGCTTCATGGTGGGGTTCGCTGCGCTCACCGCCACCCTACCCGCGCCATCCCGCATTCTTTTCCCAAAACGCTACGCTGCGTCGATACGCGTCGCGATCTATCGGCACATCCGAGCCGCCTTCGTTCACGCCCAGCGCATTGCGCATCATCGTGATCGGAGTCATCGGGGTTTCTTCCGGCGTCATCGTGTAGAGGCAGCCGACGACGCCCCAGTCGGCATCGATGGGATTGCCTTCCTTCGCCATCTGTTCGCGGCTGTAGAGAATCGCGATCAGGAATTCCGCGACCGGCGGCTCCACGCCCTCGAACCAGCGCACCAGCACCGGCAGTTCGTCGCTGGTGCGGGCCTCATAAGCGCTGCGCAGGAACCGGCGATTCTCGTCGCCGATCGGAATCGTCATGCACCGCGTCGAGGTCCAATTGCGGTGGACATGGAGCTTGCAGAACGGCGCATAGCCGTCGAGCACAGCCACGGGCGTTTCGTCGTTGAGCCGGCGCACGAATTGCTCCGGCGTGCAGTCCTGGACGGTATTGCGGCGCGGTTCGGCGGGGAATAGGCGAGGGCGTGCGAATTCGGTAAGAACGATGGACATCGCAATGGTCGAAGGTGACGTGCAGACAAGTGTAGCGTTCTTGCCGCCGCGTGTCGGACCTGGCGATGGACGCAGCTTCATGCTTCGACGTGCATGCGCACTGGAAGATCGCAGGTTTGAAGCAATGCTGACCCCCCCGGGGCGTCGTAAGCGGATGCATCGCCGACATCGATCCGCGCCGCGCACCGATGGCATGAAAGCGCCGGCGCGGTCGCCGCCTGCACGCATGACCTGTCTCGCGCCGTTTTGACGTTTTCAGCCGTATTCGACTAAGCACCCGTTGCGTTATCGTGCGCGTTGCGGCGAAAGGTCGATTCCCGCTCCCGTGGGATACGGGTATTCCATCGGAGACTAAAGAATGATCAAACATGCGTCGTGGGTTCATGGGAACGCCGTGGTGACGGAACTTCCTAGCGGCCTGTATGTGCAGCACTGGGGCTGGGGCACGGAATTGGCGTTCACCTATCGCCTAGGTCAATCGCCCGCGAAAGCTTGGTGCCATATCCCGATTCCAACGCCTGTGATCGTCGACAACGTCCGGCTGAAGGCGCAAACGTTCTTCTTGATGTTCAAGACCGGGCAGCATGCCGCCATCGACAATATCCATGTCTTCGACGGCCCGCACAAAGTTCACGGCTGGGACGTGATCGAAGGCAGCAATTACGCGGCCCGCCGCACCGGCGACCACTCGCGCGGCCTCGACAGCAGCAATGTTTTCGTGCTGCCCGAGCCTCATGAAGTGATGTTCGGCCTGTCCCTCGCTTTTGCCATCGCTCCGGTCAGCGTGAACACCTCTTTGCCACTGAAAGACCCTGAAGGCAGCGTTTTGATCACGGGCGCGGGCGCGGATCTTTTCTGAAGCGCTATCTCCGCGCTTCGCGCTGTCGCCGATGGGCGCCTTGACGCCTGTCGGCGCGCACCGTCGAATCGGTGAACGACGAATCCGCTTTGCTTTGCGCGCAACGATTCGCAGGATTGGCGATCACCAATCGAACGAAACCGACAACGAGACGCTGCGCCCCGGGCGCGTGTAGAAATCGATGTCCGCCGCGTTAGCGGAAACGCCGCGCACGGTGTTCCAGTCCCAATAGCGACGATCGGCCAGATTCTGCACCGCGAGATTCACGCGCGTCGCCGACAATGGACGCCACCATGCGTACACGTCCAGCAGTGCATGTCCCGGCGCACCGAACAACGATCCCGCGCTTTCGTCCAGCGCAGACTGCCTCGCGACGCCGGTGGCGACGGCTTCGACGCCCCAGTTCGACGCGGCCGGCTCCCAACTGGCGCCAAGCACCGCTTTCGCGGGGGCGACGCTGTTGAGCGGCGCATCGCGGGCGAGATCGCGCCCGCGCGCCCAAGCGCCGGCGGCGCGGAATTCCCAGGACGGCGCCAACGCGGGCGTCCACGACGCTTCGGCTTCGATGCCTTCGATCCGCGCGCGTGCGCGATTCACCGATTGGAACACCAGGGCGCCGCTGCTCGGATCGATGCCGAGATTGGCGCGCGAATCGATCAGGTCGCGATAGCGATTGCGATACGCGGACACATCGAGGCGCAGACCTTCGCCGCGCCAGCGCCAACCCGCTTCGAACCCGTGGCTGGTTTCCGGCCGCAAATCCGGGTTCGGCCGCACTTCGTAGTTCAACAAGGTCAACGACAAACCGATGTTCACATCGCCGAACGGCGGCGCGCGAAACCCGCGGGCGTATTGCGCGAAGAAGGTCGAGCGCTCGCTCGGCTGCCAACGCAGTCCCAGCTTCGGCGTCCACGCGGTGCGGAGGATGTCGGTAACGCGCACGTTCGGATAATCCTCGCGGAACATCGCGTCGGCCTGCGCGTCGAGCGCGTAGCGCTCCCAACGCAGCCCGGGCACCACGGCGAAACGCTCGCCGATGCCGATTTCATCCTGCCAAAACACGCCGGTTTCGCGCGCGGTGCTGTTGGGAAAATCGCGAACCGGAAAGCGCTCACCCAACACCACGTTGCTGCTCGCGCCGGTCAGCAGATTGATCTCGCTGCCGTCGCGCAGACCTTCGAAAGACGTACGCGACAGTTCGATGCCGAAGACATGGCGATGACGGAACGTATCGCCTTCGCTGCCGCTGCGCGATTCGCCCAGCCACTTGATACCGGTGTTGTTCTGTTCCAGCGAAAATCGACGCAACCGCAGCGACGGAAAACGCGTGGTGCGGTCGGCGAGACGCGTTTGCGCCGTGTCCTGCGTGGTGTCGCTGCGCTGCGCGTACAACAGCAATTCGGCGCGGTCGAGCCACATCGACGTCGACGACCACTCGGCGCCGAGACTGGCGCGTTCGCGGCGATAGCGATCGTCGCCGCGCAGATCGGTGGTGGTGGAGAAACGTCCCGGTCCGAAGCGCAGCGAACCCACGTCGGTGCGAGCACGGCCCTCGCCGCGATCGTAGGTCGCGGTCCAACGGCCAAAACCTTGTCCATCCCAGATCAACTTGGCCAGCAGACCGTCGCGGCGGTAATCGAGCGGATTGGCCGGATGCGCGGCCGAATGGTTGTCGGCGGCATGACCATCGCGCCGCGAGGCGAGCACCATGGCTTCGAAACGCTCGCCGCCGCGCCCGGCGAGCGCGACCGAACGGCTCATGCTGTCGTCGCGACCCGAAGCGCCCCAGCGCGCGCCGAGTTGATGCGCATCGTCGTCGAGCGCGAGCAGGTCGGCGGGCGAACGCGTGCGATACGCGACCACGCCCGCGAGCGCGTCGCTGCCGTACAGCGTCGATGCCGGCCCGCGCAGAATTTCGACGCGCTGCAGCGCATCCAACTCGACCAGATCGCGACCCGCGGCTGCGAACTGCCCCACGCTGAACGCCTCGGCCACCGGCACACCGTCGATTTCCATGCCCACGCGATTGCCGTCGAGACCGCGAATCGAAAAGCCCTGCCACCCGAAACGCGCGCTGTCGCCCAGGGCGTCGATGCCGGGTTCGTAGCGCACCAGATCGGCGATGTCCTGCACCTGTTGGCGCTCCAACGTCGCACGCTCGATCGCGACCACGCGGCCGACGACGCGACCGGCGGGCTCTGGCACTTTGCTGGCGATCACGACGATGCGATCCAGCATGCGTGGGTCGGAGGCGCGCGCGTCGTCCTCCGCCGCACAGGCATGCGCACTGCATAACGCGAGCGCGACCGCCGTGGACAAGACGGCCGGCACAGCCTTGCGGTGCATTCGGCGACGGTGCGGATCGCGAGCGGGCATGGCGGCCTCTCGAACGGGAATGATGCGAGTGTAAGAACACCCGCGCACGGCTTCGAGCGCGAATTGCGACCGGCTTGACTTAAGTCATGCGCGAACGAAAAGGCGACCCGGACAATCCTCCCCGACCGGCAAACCGTCGTAAGACCACGTCATCTATCCGTGCTCGGGGAACGCCCATGAAAAGAACGCACATCGCAATCGCTCTCGCGCTCGTCGCGACCGCCTCGGCATTCGCTTATGCCGGCGCGCGCGCGGACGAAATCAGCAACGAACGCCCGCCGAAGTCGGCCATGGAAGCCGGGGAAGCGACTTACCTCGCCAACTGCGCCGCCTGCCATCAGCCCGACGGCAAAGGTTTGACCGGTGCGTTTCCGCCGTTGGCGAGCTCCGATTACATCCGCAACGTGCCGAAAGAGCGTCTCGTCGACGTGGTGCTGAAAGGGTTCAGCGGCAAAGTCACCGTCAACGGCGCCGATTACGACGGCGTGATGCCGGCGTTGAATCACCTGAGCGACACCGATGTCGCCAATGTGCTGTCGTACATCAACCACAGTTGGGGCAACGGTGGTGCGAGCGTCGCCGCCGCCGAAGTCGCCGCGCGCCGCGGCGCGCAAACGCCCGAAGCCGCACAGGCCGGCATGAAGACACCGGAAGCGAAATACCAAGGCGCACCGACCGCGATTCCGGCGCCGGTCGCGCTCGCCGGCGCCGGCGGCGCACTGCCGCCGCTGAGCGACGACGAACGTAAGCATGCGACGCAAATCTTCTTCGAGCGTTGCGCCGGCTGCCATGGCGTCTTGCGCAAAGGCGCGACCGGCAAGCCTCTGACGCCCGATATCACCCGCGCCAAGGGCACCGATTATCTGAAGGCGCTGATCAATTTCGGTTCGCCCGCCGGTATGCCGAATTGGGGTACGTCGGGCGAACTCAGCGCGCAAGACATCGACATCATGGCTCGCTTCCTGCAGCACGAGCCGCCGTCGCCGCCGGAATGGGGCATGAAGGAAATGAAGCAGAGCATGGTGACGTTCGTGCCGGTGGATCAGCGGCCGAAGAAGAAAATGAACGATATCAACATCGACAATATCTTCGCGGTCACGCTGCGCGACAGCGGCGAAGTCGCGCTGATCGACGGCGACACCAAGAAAATCGTCAATATCGTCAAGACCGGCTATGCGGTGCATATCTCGCGCACCTCGCACTCGGGGCGCTACATCTATACGATCGGCCGCGATGCGCGCATCGATCTGATCGATTTGTGGATGCCGAAACCCGATAAAGTCGCCGAAATCAAGGTCGGTCTCGAAGCGCGATCGGTGGAAACGTCCAAGTACAAGGGTTATGAGGACAAGTACGCGATCGCCGGTTCGTATTGGCCGCCGCAGTACGTGATCATGAACGGCGAAACGCTGGAGCCGCTGAAAGTGGTCGGCACCCGCGGCATGACCGTCGATACGCAGGAATACCACCCCGAGCCGCGCGTCGCCGCGATCGTCGCCTCGCACGAGCACCCGGAGTTCATCGTCAACGTCAAGGAAACCGGGCAGATACTGCTGGTCAACTACGAAGACATCCAAAACCTGAAAGTCACTACGATCGGCGCCGCGCGCTTCCTGCACGACGGCGGCTGGGATTCGACCCAACGTTATTTCCTCACCGCGGCCAACCAATCGGACAAAATCGCCGTGGTCGATTCGCGCGAGCAGAAGCTCACTGCGTTGATCGATGTGGATAAGATTCCGCATCCGGGACGCGGCGCGAACTTCGCGCATCCCAAATGCGGCCCGGTGTGGGCGACCTCGGCGCTCGGCAATCCGAAGATCACGATGATCGGCACTGACCCGGCGAAGCACAAAGCCAACGCTTGGAAAGTGTGCGAAGTGATCACCGGCCAAGGCGGCGGCTCGCTGTTCATCAAGACCCATCCGAAATCGACGAATCTGTGGGTCGACACCCCGCTCAACCCCGATCCGAAGATGAGCCAATCGATCGCGGTGTTCGATATCCGCGACTTGGGCAAGGGCTTTACCGTGTTGCCGATCGCCGAATGGGCCAATCTCGGCCCGGGTCCGAAGCGCGTGGTGCAGCCGGAGTACAACGCCGCAGGCGACGAGGTTTGGTTCTCGGTGTGGAACGGCAAAACCGAGCGCTCGGCGATCGTGATCGTGGACGATAAAACCCGCACGCTGAAGGCGGTGATCGACGACAAACGCATCATCACCCCGACCGGCAAGTTCAACGTCCACAACACCATCGGCGACGTGTACTGATCGCGGGATTCGTCGCGACCGCGGGAACCCGCGACAAAAAAGAAGAACGGCCCGAGAGCGATCTCGGGCCGTTCGCGCATAGGGATGCGACGCCGAACCTCACATCCATCGCGATAAAAAGATATGATGCCGGCGTAACGACCGGACGCCGTCATGACCGCCATTTCCTTCGAGTTCTACCCGCCCAAGACCGACGAGCAACGCGCGCAGCTCGACCGTACCGCCGCCAAGCTCAAAGCGCACGGTCCGGACTATGTCTCCTGCACCTTCGGCGCCGGCGGCTCGACGCTCAGCTACACCTCGGAAACCGTGCGGCATCTCAAGCAGGAACACGGCCTCGACGCCGCGCCGCATCTGTCGTGCATGGGCGGCAGCCGCGAGGAAATCCGCGAACTGTTGCGGCTGTATCGCGCTCTGGGTTGCAAACGCATCGTCGCCTTGCGCGGCGATCTGCCGTCGGGCATGGCGCGCATGGGCGACCTGCGTTACGGCTCGGATCTGGTGGCCTTCATTCGTTCCGAACACGGCGACTTTTTCAAGATCGAAGTCGGCTGCTACCCCGAAACCCATCCGCAGGCCGATGACGCGCTCGCCGATCTGCGTCATTTCAAGACCAAAATGGATGCCGGCGCGAACGCCGCCATCACCCAGTATTTCTACAATGCGGACGCGTATTTCCGTTTCGTCGACGACGTGCGCAAACTCGGCGTCGACGCGCCGATCGTGCCGGGCATCATGCCGATCTCGAATTTCAGCCAACTCAAGCGTTTCTCCGAAGCCTGCGGGGCCGAGATTCCGCGTTGGGTCGCCAAACGCATGCACGCCTTCGGCGACGACGCCGACGCGATCCGCGAATTCGCCGCGGATATGGTCGCGGCGATGTGCGCGCGCTTGATCGCCGGTGGCGCGCCGGGCTTGCATTTCTACACGCTGAACCTGGCCAAGCCGACGCAATCGGTATTGGCGCGATTGGACTGAAGACCGTCGCCTGCGCGGATGCCCGTCGGATTCGCAACTGCTACTCTGCATCCATGATGCGTTCGCCCGGTTCGCCGCTTCCCTTCGTTCTGCTGTTCGCTCTGGCGATGGCGTGGCTGTGGCCGGGTGCCGCGCAAGCGCAGGTGATTCGTTGCACCACCGACAGCGGCGCGGTGGTCTACACCGACAAGCCCTGTTCGGCGATCGGCGCCAGCGAGCGCCTGCCGCGCGGCGCGGCGATCCAAGGCACCGGCGTGAGGCGTTTGGGTTGCGCCCGCAACGTGCAGGATCTGATCTACGAGATCACCTCCGCCATCGATC
>JADZBF010000314.1 GCA_020852215.1 Lysobacter sp.
AACGGCGCCCTGTGGCGCCGTCCCGGCAAGATTGGAAGCATCCCGCTTCCGTCCGTCGTCCTTGCGATGGCCTTCGATTCTCCGCGCGGCGCGTGACGCCGCGATGACACGGCGGCGACCCCTCGCCGCCGCGGGTGCGCGTCGCGGGCGAAATCGCTAGCATGGGCGCATGAACGCATCCGCGAACACGCGCAGACCGATCGCTTCGACGACCGGCTCGACACGACAGGGCGACATGAGGCGATGGCGCGGCTGAGCCCGCCCTTCCGCCGACCCGTACATTTCCCAGGACGTCCCGCGTGACTTCGTTCGAACAATTCCAGCAGTGCGCCGCCGATGGCCATACCCTCGTTCCCATCGTGCGCGAGGTGCTGTCCGACCTCGACACTCCGCTGTCGGTTTATCTGAAACTCGCCGACGGCCCGAACACGTATCTGTTCGAGTCGGTGGAAGGCGGCGAACGCTTCGGCCGTTATTCGATCATCGGCTTGCCCGCGCATCGCGTGTACGCGTTCGCCGGCCACACCCTGTTCGTCACCGAGCTGGGCGATCTGATCGAAAGCCGCGTCGTCGAAGACCCCTTGGCCGAAGTGGAGCGTCTGCGCGCCGCGCAACACGTCGCGCGCTGTCCCGACTTGCCCGGGTTCACCGGCGGGCTCGTCGGTTGGTTCGGCTTCGAATGCATCCAATACATCGAACCGCGGCTGCGCGACAGCGGCTTGCATCCCGAGTACCGCGACGAGTTGGGCACGCCCGATATTCTGCTGATGGACAGCCGCGAAGTGGCGGTGTTCGACAATTTGAAAGGCCGGTTGTATCTCGTCGTTCACGCCGACCCGCGCGAACCGCGCGCTTGGGCGCATGCGAACCGGCGCTTGGACGAATTGACTTATCGTTTGCGTCAAGGCGGCGCCGGTTACCCGGAAACCTTGGAGTCCGCAGGCGTTCGCGAAGAAGATTTCGTGTCCGGCTTCACGCGCGACGGTTTTATCGCCGCCGTGGAAAAATCGAAGGATTACATCCGCGCCGGCGATATTTTCCAAGTGGTGTTGAGCCAACGTCTGAGCGTGCCGTTCCGCGCGCGCCCGGTGGACGTGTATCGCGCGCTGCGCGCGCTGAATCCGTCGCCGTATATGTATTTTCTCGATGTGGGCGATACCCAGGTGGTGGGTTCGTCGCCCGAAATTCTGGTGCGCCTGCAGGACGGCAACGTCACCGTGCGGCCCATCGCCGGCACGCGCCCGCGTGGGCGCACGGCTGAAGAAGATATCGCGCTGGAAACCGAATTGCTGGCCGATCCGAAAGAACGCGCCGAGCATTTGATGCTGATCGACCTCGGCCGCAACGACGTGGGCCGCGTCAGCGAAGCGGGCAGCGTGGAAGTGGGCGACCGTTTCGTGATCGAGCGCTACAGCCACGTCATGCACATCGTCAGCGAAGTGACCGGCCGCTTGAAAGACGGCCTGACCTACGCCGACGTGCTGCGCGCGACGTTTCCCGCCGGCACCGTCAGCGGCGCGCCGAAAATCCGCGCGCTGGAAGTCATCCGCGAACTGGAGCCGGTGAAACGCAACGTCTACGCCGGCAGCATCGGCTACATCGGCTGGCACGGCGACGCCGACACCGCCATCGCCATCCGCACCGCCGTCATCCAGGACGGCAAACTGCACGTGCAAGCCGGCGCGGGCATCGTCTACGACTCCGACCCCGAAAAAGAGTGGGAAGAGACGATGAACAAAGGTCGTGCTTTGTTCCGCGCGGTGGAGCAGGCCGCGAAGGGCTTGTGACCGCGCGGCGCCCCACGCCTTCTCGCAGCGTTTCGACCGCCGCGTAGGGTGGCGGTGAGCGCAGCGAACCCCACCATTGAAACCGATCAGCGTCGACCGCCCGAAGTTCGCATGGATCATTTTCTAGTTTGGGACACCATTTCGATGGCGTGGACCGAAGTCGGTCTTGAGCCGGGCGAATATCCCAAGATCGCCGAGAAACTGCGCACGCGTTATTCGGATTGGAGCGAGATCGAGGACATCATCACATACGATGTATTGGGCTCGTTCGCGCTCGAATCGTCGCTGTTGCCGCTGGCGATCGTTCCGGTGATCGGCTTGTTCATGATCGCCCCGTTCCCCGATTGGGGGTTCGATGAGGATTACCTCAAAGCTCGCATCGCGAAATGGGAGCGCATCCCGCGCTGGCGACATGCGCTCAACCCGCTGCGATGGTTCGGATATCCCATCGCATGGCTGATGTCGTTCGGTGTTCGGCGCAAACTCAAAAATGCGTTCCTCGACTTACGCACTGCGTAGCTCGTTTGCGGCGGTAGATGGTAGCCGGGGCTGTTACGAATATCGTTCGGGATGTCGATCCCGGTCATGCCCCTGATGATTCGTAAACGACGCCGATGGATTACCGATCCAACTCGACCCGCTCGTGATATTGAATCAATGCGAGAGAGCGACGCGATACCAGCGCGGCGCAGACGCGTGGCCGACATTGCGATGCGCGATCGATTCGGACGGACGATGATCCATCCGGATGATCTCAACCGAAAAGTTGCTGCCAATAGTTGCCGTATCCCCATTCTTTACTCCCGCAAGAGCGAATGAGATACGACTTTTCGTCGGTGCGAAGCTCGCTCATGCACGTGAAGCCGAAATTCGCGCTGCGGAAGGTATGGCCGAACGATTCTTCGATGCGTATGTTCGTTACCTCGAATTCGACGGTCATCGAAGCGCGCAAAAAAGCATCGAAAGGAATGCCGTGGGCTTCGGCTTCTTTCAGCAGCCAAGTGCGATAGCGATCGCCCGTACGCATTTCTGGGTGGCGAACGCCGTCTATCGAGGCGGTGCCTTCCAAAAAGTCGAAAACCGCAACGCCGCTTTTTTTATCGGCCAAGACCGCAAGGTCGACGCCTTCCGGGAGATCCAGAAATCTCTGAGGGAACATGTTCGCGAAATGCTGGATGATTTTTCTACGCATGGCATATGGAAAGCATATCGCTCGCGAGGACGAGCAAAAAAGCCGGACGTGTCGCGCTGCGCTTCATAGCGCGTCCGACGCCGAGTAAAACGCCTTGTTGTGCAGCGGCGGGCGCGATTGCGTGGAGCATGCGCAAGATCATGACGCAATGCGGCATGGGGCGAAAGGGCGGAATGAATCCCTGCCTCGATACCGTAGCGATAAAGGTCTGTGGTGCGACGCCCGCACTACGCCCGAAACGAAAACGGGCGCCGAAGCGCCCGTCGTCGTATCGCATCGCGGGAACGCTGCGGCGATCAGTAGCGGTAATGCTCCGGCTTGTACGGGCCGCTCAGCGGCACGCCGAGGTAGGCGGCTTGGTCGTGGGTCAGCGTGGTCAGTTTCACGCCGATCTTTTCCAGGTGCAGGCGCGCGACTTCCTCGTCCAGCTTCTTCGGCAGGATGTAGACCTTCGGCGAGTAGAAATCCTTGTTCGCCCACAGGTCGACCTGCGCGAGTGTCTGGTTCGAGAACGAGTTCGACATCACGAAGCTGGGGTGGCCGGTGGCGCAGCCGAGGTTGACGAGGCGGCCTTCGGCAAGCAGGAACATTTCGCGACCGCTCGACAATTTGTACTTGTCGACCTGCGGCTTGATGTTGATCTTCTCGGCGCCGCTGGCGTTCAAGCGATCGACCTGGATTTCGTTGTCGAAGTGGCCGATGTTGCAGACGATGGCCTGATCCTTCATGCCCAGCATGTGATCGTAGGTGATGACGTCTTTGTTGCCGGTGGTGGTGACGTAGATGTCGGCCATGCCCAGCGTGTCCTCGACCGTCTTCACTTCGTAACCTTCCATCGCCGCCTGCAGCGCGCAGATCGGAT
>JADZBF010000315.1 GCA_020852215.1 Lysobacter sp.
AATTGATGCCCGGCGTTCTGGTGCCGCCCCAGACATTGACGGCGGCCCCGCCCGCTCCAAGCACGCTCGGCGGGAAGCGGAACAGCGTGACGTTGTTGCCGGCGGTACGCGCCAAGTACAAATCGCTATTGCAGGCGAACGGCACGCCCTGTGCCCGGACCAAGCCAGGCACAAGCAGCGCGACAGTCAAGCTCAGCAGCAGCAGGATCGTACGGATCATCGTTATCTCAATCGTATGCCGAACGAGGCTGTCATTACGAAAATAACCGCCGTCAGTCGAGCTCTCTGTCGATCAATACCAACCGACCACGTTCAAGAACCAGCCTTTGTGGTCGTAATCGAAGTCGGTCAGATCGTCGCTGAACTCGGTGAAGTTGTAGCCGACGCCGACGCGGAAGTGGTTGCCCAGATCGCGATCGACGCCGAGCAGGACGCCTTGGCGATCGCCGCCGTCTTCCACGCCCAGCCAGCGGTACTCGGCGAGCGAGGACCACTGGTCCGCGAACGCATAGCGCACTTGGCCGGCGACGAAGGTCGCGCCCGAATCCGCCCACTGCCCGGCCAGACGGCCGTAGCGCACTTCGCCTTCGCGACGCGCGATCTTGCCGGCGTATTCCCAACGCTGATTCGGCTTGAACACGCCTTCCAGCGCCAGCACCTGGCTGCGTTGATCGTAGAAGGCGACGTTATCGCCGATCTGCGGCAACGAGGACACGTCGTACAGATACGTGTAGCGGCCGAGCATCGCCCACTTCGTCGAGTCGAAGGGACGCCACGCGAAACCGAAGTTGCCTTCGGCGAATTTCGCGCCGGCTTCCGCCAACAGATCGTCTTCGGTCTTCGAGTAGTTGAAGCGCGCGGCGACCCGGAAGCTCTCGTTGAACTTGTGCGTGAACTGATTGGCGGTCAACCACTGCGTGCGTTCTTCCGCGCCGCTGTCGTCGCGCCATTCGACCTTGCTCGACCACTGCGTGTCGTTCGAGGTGCGGCCGGCATTGACGCTGATCGCACGACGATCGACGTTGCCGATCGCGCGGTCGAGTTCGGCGCTCTGCAGCGTGAAGCCCATCGTCCAACCCACGCCCGGATAGAAATCCATACCGAAGGTGTGGGCCAAACCCGATTCGTTCGGCGCCTTCAGGAACTGGCTTTCGTTGAACAGGTTGACTTGGTTCGACAAGCGCCAGCGCTGACCCAGCGTCCAACCGGTGTTGCGGTTGGCGTTGAACAACGGGTCGTAGTCGTTGCGGTCGGTCGAATAGGTGTAGTTGCCGTACACCGTGTGCTCGGGGCTGAGCCGATACTCGGCGTTCACCTGCGCCGCGTCGCCGCGATCGCCGGTGGTGACTTCCGCGCCGACGCTGGACAGATCGCCGAACAGATAGCGCGCGCCGATGGTGTAAGCGTCGTTGTCGGCGTACTGGCCGCCGTCGTCGTCGAGCGTGACCTGCGCGGTGCCGTACAGATCGAAGCTGGTGCCGAAGCGATGCTTGTACTGCAGCGCCGCCAGGGTGCCGTTGGCGTCGCCCGACAAACGCTGTTCTTCGACGCGGCGCAATTCGCCGGTCAGACTATCGTTGTCGTTGATCCGCCATTCGCTGGCGATCAAGGCCTGGGTCAAGGCTTCGCCCGCGCGTTCGGCCTTGCTGTAACGGCCGCGCACGTTGACGTTGGGGGCGAACTGGCCCAGCACTTCGGCGCCGTGTTCCTCCACGGCGGAACCGACATCGAAACGCCCCGTGGAATAACCGGCGTCGACATCCCGCCACCACGCGCCCGCGGACCAATCCAGCGAACTCCAACCCAATTCCTTGAAGTTGGCGCGCGCTTCGACCGAGCGCGCATCGCCTTCGCGCGACCCGGAAATAGCGTTGGTTTCGGTGAAGCTCAAACCGCCGTTGTCGGAGAAGAACACCGGCGCGCTGGTGGCGCGGGTGCGGCTCTGTTCGAGTTTCAGGTACGTGCCGCGACCGGCCTGCAGGGTCAGATCCGCGCCCTTCAGCGAGTAATCGTCGCCGGCCCGGTTTTCGTCGACCCACGTGGCGCCCAGGGCGACGTGATCGCCGAACCAATGTTTACCGCGCAAACCGGCGGTGAACTCGTCGGGATCGAAACCGCTGGGCACGTATTCGTAGTCGACCAACAGCACCTGCGCGAACCCGTCGAGCGGGGTGTCGCGGGTGATCGTCGGCAGATTCTCGCGCGAAACCACCGACAGCGGACGCGTCAACAGAATGCGGCCCTGGAACTCGTCGATCTCGTAGTCCGCGCCGCGCGCCAACGGCACGCGCGCTTCGACGCGACCGGTGGTGCCGTCGCGCACTTCGAGCACGATGCGATCGGAACCCGGCAGCACGTCGGTGTGCTTGAGGTAGTACAGGCTGCCGCCGGTGCCGAGGACTTCGCTGTGGCCCGGCGCGGTTTGCGCTTCCGAACCGAACAGACGGAATTCGCTGCCCGGCTCGCCGATGGTGGTGGCGCGGCGCGAACGCCAGGACACTGCGGCGCCGTAAAGCGAACGCGAGTATTGGCCGTATTCGGTGCCGGTGATGCCGGTGTTGAAGTTGCCCCACAGCGCTTGGCTCTTGTCCCAATCGACGCGGACGTAGAGACGGCCCTGGGTATCGACATCGCGATACGTGATCGAATCGTCGCCGTAGACCGGGTAATACGCGTCCGGATCGAGGCGGCGGAAGATGTCTTGCGGATCGGCGTCGAGGAAGTTGTTGAACAACTCGCCGACTTCGCGCTCCTGGGTGTCGGCCTGGGCGGTGACCAGATACTTGCCCTTGACCTTGCCCTTCAAATAGAACGCGAGGCGACCGTCGAGAATGAAGCTGTCGTCGTAACGATCGTCGCCGCCCAGCGGTTCGATCGAGCCGGAGACGTTATTGCCCGAGGCGGTGAAGTCGGCGATCGCGACCGCGAACATGTACTTGCCGCTGACGTCGATGTCGAGCGTGCGGCTGAGTTTTTCGCCTTCGCCGCCGGCGAGTTCGACGTCGAACTTATGCTGACCGACCGGCACCAGATATTCGGCCACGAGCTTGCGCTGCAGATCGACCGGCTGACTCTGGCCGTTGATCTTGACGCTGTAGCCTTCGGCGATATCGCGGCCCTGGATGCGGATGCGCGAGCCGTAAATCGCGATGTTCTGCTGACGCAGCGAGTTCTCGCCGAACACGCCTTCGATCAGACTGCGCTGTTCGGCTTCTTCGGCGCTGAACGCGGTGCCGATGTTGCGCTCGACCGAGTTGCGCAGCAGTTCGCGACCGCGGCGCTCCTCGTCCGGATTCACCAACTGCAGGCGACGCGGATAGGTTTCGTCGAAGCTGTCGTCGGCGCCATAGGCGCGAACCACGTACAGCAATTCGTCGCCGACGCGGGCTTCGAAGCCCGACGGCAGCGCACCGTCCCAGTTCGCTTCCGCGACGTTGCCCACCGGCAGTTCGACGGTGGCGACAGGGTCGACCAGATCGGCGTCGGTGGCGCGATAGATCAGCACTTCCGCGCGCTTGATGAAGGCGGCGTAGTTGCTGTACGCGTAGAAACGCACGGGTTTGACGATCTTGCCGCCGTCGAAGGCGACCAGACTGGGCGCGGAGACGTTGAACTGTGGCTGGCCGAGATTGGGATCTTCGGTCGCCCAGATCACGCCGCCGCCGGGTAGATCGGCGGACCACTTGCCGATCGCCACGGCCTGCCCCGGCTGCAGATTTTTGTTCTGCTGCGATTCGAGACGTTCGGCTTCCACCGTGACGCGACGATCCGGCTGCAGGGTCTGCGAGTCGGAGCGTTCGGTCGTGTCTTGCGTCCGCGGACGATGCTCGCCGCGGGTGCGGATTTTCAACACCAAGCCTTCGTCGCTGGCGCAACCGCTGTCGTCGCAGGACGCGGCGGCGGGCGCCGCCTCCTGCGCCGAAGCCGTACCGGCGAAACCGCCAGCCAGAATGCCGATCAGGGTGTAGTCGAGTAGTTTCATCTTCATGTCGGCGCCCCTCACTGACCGTTCATGCCGGCAGGGGCTGCCGGATCTTCGTTAACGTCGACTCGCAGCTTGCTGCGCACCTCCGGCGGCAAGGCCTCCACGATGGCGTCGTACACCGCCCTCGCGCGACGCAGGCCGAGCGCGACGTTGTATGCATCGGAACCGCGTTTGTCGGCATGGCCGACCACCGCCGCCTGGATCACGCCCTTCTTCTTCAGCGATGCCGCGATCTCGCGGATCAACGGCATGAACTCCGGCTTGATCCGCGCGCTGTCGGTATCGAACAGCACCGTGCCGAGCACCGGCGTTTCGCCGACGGTCACCACGGAGCTGCCCGGATCGCTCACCACCGTGCGCAGGCTGACCTTGGTCGCCGCCGCCGCTTCGGCCGGCAGGCGTTGGATCAGCGCGGCGCGCAGCGCTTCGGCGCGACGGTAGGCCAGCGCTTCGGATTCGGCGTCGGCCTGGATCACCACTTCGCCGCCGTTGTAGCGCTTGGCCGTCTCCGCCATTTTGTCGATGGCGGAGCGGTACTGGTCGCGAATCTCGGCGCTGCCCGGCGCGAACATCACCGAGCCCAGCTCCATTTCGACCGTGCGTTCGCCGCCTTCGATCAGCGCCTGCGGCAATTTCACGCCGAAGTCGAAGCGGGTCGGCACGCCCGGCGTCACGCGACGCACCAACGGGTTGTCGGTGGTGAACGTGGTGCCCGGCGGCAACGTGGCCGGATCGATCTTCAGGATGAAGTTGCGACCGCGTTCGGCGCCGCCGTCGACGCCCAGCAGACGGTAGCGACCGTACTGATCGGTTTCGACCAAGACGCCTTCGACCGAGGCGATGCGCACGCCCGGCACGCCGCGTTCGGCGATGCCCGCGTTGCGGATCACGTAGTCGACGCGATAGCCGTCGGCGACCTGGGCGATACGACGTTCCACCGTCGGATCGGCCGCGGTCAGGCCCTTCGCCGCATCGCCGCTCTTCTCGACGCGCGTGCTGCCGTCGGCGGCCATGCGCACCGTGGTGCCCTGGGCCGAGGTCAACACGAAGTCGTCGCTGAAGCTCAGTTCGCGCAGCGTCTGGCTGATCGTGATGGTGCGACCCGCGTCGGCCTCGGACTGACGGCCGGCGATGGCGCCCACATCGATGCCGTGGAGCATCGGCGAGCTGGCGTCGGGCTCGGGCTTGGCGCCTTCGCCGCGATCGACCGTGGTCGAGTTGGCGACGTAGGCCGCCGGGGCGAAGCCGCCCTGGACGCGAACGTCGCTCAGATCGCCGCCGTCCTGCCACTGGTCGCCGTCGCGGTCGTTGAAGACCGTACCGACGATCAGCGATTCGTCGAGCAGCGGATCGCCGACCAACTGCACATCGGCGGTGGCGGTGTTCGACACCGTCTCGCCGTTGTCCTGCACCAGGGCCACGTTGCGATGGACACCGGCGCGGACGCCCGCGCCCACGCGCAGCAGGTAGGTGATGACCGCGCGTGCGCCGCCGGGGATATCGATCCGATCCACGCGGATCGGATAGGTCCCGACCAGGCGACCGGCGTTGTCGGCATCGACCACGCTCAGCGAACCTTCGACGTAGTTGAAGCCGGCGGGCGGCGTGTCGACGAGCGTGCCGTCGATCACGTCGGTGACGCCGGTGTTCTCCATCACCACCGTGTAGCGGACCAGATCGCCGACCTTCACGTCGCGCGGGCTGGCGGTCTTCACGACCCGCACCTGCGCCGGCTCGCCGTTGATGGCGACGACCGCCGCGCCCGTGGCCGTGACCACCTGGCTCGACTGGTTCGACGTCCGCGCGGTGGCGGTGACGATGTTGTCCAGCGTGCCGCCCGCGACCGCATCCGCCGAGGTCACCGTGTAGGTGTAGCTCGGACAGGTCGCGCTCGCGCCCGGCGCCAAGGTGGTCGGCGCGCACGCCAGCGTGGTGGCCGGACGGCCTTCCAAGCTGTCGACCACGCTGAGACCGGTCAAGGTCACGTTGCCGCTGTTGGTGATGACCACGTTGTAGGTGATCACGTCGTTCTCGTCGGCCGCGCCCGGCACACCGTTGTCGGTGGTGATCGTGGCGGTCTTCACCGCGCTGATCGCCGGGGTTTGCACGATCGTGGTGCTGGTCGAGTCGGGCTGCGACGTCACCGTGCCCTGGTTCGGCAGATCGCCGGTCGCGGTCGCTGTGTTGTTCACCACGCCCGCATCCACATCGGCCTGCGTGATCGTGTGCGAACCCGTACAGGTCGTGCTGGCGCCCGGAGCCAAGGTGGTGACCGGGCACACCGCCGGCGCGCTGAGTTGCGCGTCGTTGATGACCAGGTTCGACACCGTGACGTTACCGGTGTTGGTCACGAGGAAGCTGTACGGGATCGTCCCACCCGCCGACATCGCAGTCGGAGTCCCGGCGGTCTTGTCGATCGACAGGCCCGGTTGCGCGGAGACGATGATCGTCGCGGTCGCCGTATCGCAGTTGTTCGGGTTGATCACTTCGCAGATCGTGTACGGATACGTGTACGTGCCCGCCTCGGTGTTCGGCGCGATCGTGATCGTGCCGTCCGGATTCATGACGATCGAACCGGAGGTCGGCGTCGGCGCCGTGCCCGGGGTGAGCGTCACATCGGCCGGGTTCACCGGGTTGCCGTTCAAGGTGTCGTTCACCAGCACCGACGGCGTGGTGCCGCCCGTGGCCGGGACCGCCGGGAACGGATCGTCCACCGCATCGATCGGCGCCGCCGAGACCGTCACCGTGATGGTCGCGGTATCGCAGTTCGTCGGGTTGAGGATCTCGCAGATCTGGTACCCGATCGTGTACGTGCCCGCAGGCGTGCCCGGAGGCACGCTCACGTCGCCCGTGGCCGTGTTCAACGTCGGCACCGGGCCGCCGTTGATCGGCGTCGCCGGCGTCGTCACCGTCGCCGTGATCGCCGCCGGGTTCACCGGCGCGCCGTTCAAGGTGTCGTTGGCGAAGGCGTTACCCGCATTCGGGTTGCCGCTGGCGCCGTTGACCGGGCCGACCGTGTCGTCCACCGCATCGATGACCGCCGCGATCACGGTGATGGTCACCGTGGTCGAGCTGCAGTTCGTCGGGTTGAGGTTTTCGCAGATCGTGTAACCGATCGTGTACGTGCCGGCCGGCGTACCCGCGGGCACGTCCACCAGACCCGTGCCCGGGTTCAGCGTCGGCACCGGGCCGCCGTTGATCGGCGTCGCCGGCACCACCGTCGTGATCGTCACCGTCGCCAGCGAAACCGGCGCGCCGTTCAAGGTGTCCGCGCCGTTGCCGTTGTCGTTCAGCACGTTCGCGTATGCCACGCCACCGGTCGCACCGTTGATCGGTGCCGCGTTCGTGTCGTCTTCCGCCACGATCGGCGCCGCCGCCA
>JADZBF010000316.1 GCA_020852215.1 Lysobacter sp.
ATCGCTTTGCGAGGTATCGCAATCGCTTTGAACTGCATTGCATAGCGGCACCACATCGCATGGAGGCACGGCTCGCGTAGCGGCATGGCATCGCAGATGCGGTCTCGTTTCGCAGGCTACGGTATCGCAGCGGAACCGTTTCGCAGCCAACAAAAAACCCGCAGTTGCCTGCGGGTTTTTCGTGTCTCGACGCTGACGCGAGCGATCAGACCTGCATCGCCTTCGCCACTTCGGCGGCGTAGTCTTCGGCCACTTTCTCGATGCCTTCGCCGACCACCATGCGCTGGAAGCCGACCACATCGGCGCCGGCGGCTTTCACCGCGGCTTCGACCGTCTGGTCGCCGTTGAGCACGTAGGTCTGGCCGTACAGCGTGTTCTCATTGACGATCTTCGCGATCTTGCCGCCGATGATCTTCTCCAGAATGTCGGCGGGCTTGGCCTTGTCCTTCTCGCTCATCTTCGCCAATTCGATTTCTTTTTCCTTGGCGATGAAGTCGGCCGGCACGTCGCTGGCCTTGTTGTGCGGCGGGTTCATGGCGGCCACATGCATGGCGATGCCGCGCGCGAGTTCGGCGTCGCCGCCCTTGAGCTCGACCAGCACGCCGATCTTGCCGCTGTGAACGTAAGCGGCGACGTTATCGGCGCTTTCGATGCGAGCCAGACGACGCACTTGGATGTTCTCGCCGAGCTTGGCGACGGCGGCGGCGCGCGCTTCCTCGACGGTCTCGCCCGAAGCGGTTTTGGCGGTCTTCAGCGCGTCCACGTCGGCGGCACCGGAGGCCAGCGCGGCCTGGGCGACGGCGTTGGCGAAGGCGATGAAGTTCTCGTCCTTGGCGACGAAGTCGGTTTCGGAGTTGATTTCGACCAGCACGGCTTTGCCGCCGTCCTGCGCCAGCGCGATGCGGCCTTCCGCGGCCACGCGGTCGGCTTTCTTTTCGAGCTTGATGATCCCTTGCTTGCGCAGCCACTCGGACGAAGCGTCCAGGTCGCCATTGTTTTCGGTGAGCGCTTTCTTGCACTCCATCATGCCGGCGCCAGTGCGCTCGCGCAGTTCCTTGACCAGGGAGGCGGTAATTTCAGCCATTGCGATACCTCATGAATGAACGAATCGTAGGAGCGGCTTTAGCCGCGAAATGTCCTTGCGGGCTCGTTTCGGGCTTGAGCGGCGCGGTCGCGGCGATCGGATGGATCGGCGCGGGCGGTCGCGGCTAAAGCCGCTCCTACGCAGATGGGGAAGCGGTCGTGCATGTTCGCGCGACCGCGTGACACGGGAGTGACCCGTGGGGTTACTCGGCGGCCGGCGCTTCGGCGGGGGCTTCGACAGGGGCTTCGGCGGGGGCGTCGGCCTTCTTGGCGTCCGGCTTCTTGCCGCCGCCGCGCGGACCGCGCTTGTCGCCTTTGCCTTCGCCATCGGCGGCGAAGTCTTCTTCGCGGACCGAAGCGGCGGAAGGCGAAGCGGCCTTGCCTTCCAGCACCGAGTCGGCGGCGGCGCGGGCATACAACTGCACGGCACGGATGGCGTCGTCGTTGCCCGGGATCGCGTAGTCGACGAGGGTCGGGTCGTAGTTGGTGTCCACCACCGCGATGACCGGAATGCCGAGCTTCTTGGCTTCCTGGATTGCGATGTTTTCGTGGCCGACGTCGATCACGAACAGCGCGTCGGGCAGGCGGGCCATGTCCTTGATGCCGCCGAGCGAGGCGTTCAGTTTTTCGCGCTCGCGGCGCAGGTTGAGCACTTCGTGCTTGACCAGCTTGGCAAAGCTGCCGTCGGTCTCGCCGGCTTCCAGTTCTTTCAAACGGGCGACCGACTGTTTCACCGTGCGGAAGTTGGTGAGCGTGCCGCCCAACCAGCGCTGGGTCATGTACGGCATGCCGCAGCGTTCGGCTTCTTCCTTCACCGCATCGCGCGCGCTGCGCTTGGTGCCGACGAACAGGATGATGCCGCGGCGCTGGGCCACGCCCGAGACGAAGTTCATCGCGTCGTTGAACAGCGGAACCGTCTTCTCGAGGTTGATGATGTGGATCTTGCCGCGGGCGCCGAAGATGTACGGACCCATCTTCGGGTTCCAGTAGCGGGTCTGGTGGCCGAAATGGACACCGGCTTCCAGCATCTGGCGCATGGTGATCTGAGGCATTGCGAAACTCCGGATAGTGGAACCGACCGCCGCGAGCGAATGAGGGCGGTGCGCCTGCCGCAAGGGCGGGCGCGTGGTTCCGGGGTTGGGCCTCCCCGTCGCTCCGTTTCCAGATTCCGAAGCCTTGCGGCGCGGAACACCCCGGAACGGTTCATGGCGGCGGGTGTGGATTCGAGGAAGCGTCCGTCGAGCCGAGCGGACGCGGCGCCCTCGTGGGCGGCTTCGGCGGGTCACGGCGGAAGGCCGAGGCTCGACAAAGCCGCGGGAGTATAGCCGTCCCCGACGTTTCCGGGCAACCCGACCTGGTTCGAGACGTCAGCGAGACGCCAGCGAGACAGCGGCGAGACGCCGGTTTTCGTTCCGATCGGCCATAATGCCCGCATGCCGATCACCCTCAAAACGCCCGAAGACATCGAACGCATGCGCATCGCCGGCCGCTTGGCCGCCGAGGTGCTGCAGGTCGTCGCCGCGCACGTCAAACCGGGCGTCAGCACCGGCGAACTCGACCGCGTCTGCCACGACCATATCGTCAATACGCAGCAGGCCATCCCGGCCAACGTCGGTTACAAGGGCTTTCCGGCCACCATCTGCGCGTCCGTGAACAACGTGATCTGCCACGGTATTCCGGGGACGACCAAGGTGCTGAAGGACGGCGACATCATCAATATCGACGTCACCGTGATCAAGGACGGCTGGCACGGCGACACCAGCCGCATGTATTACGTCGGCACGCCATCGGTGATGGCGAAGCGCCTGGTGGAAGTGACGCGCGAGGCGATGTTCCGCGGCATCCGCATCGTGCGCCCGGGCGCGACCCTCGGCGACATCGGTCGCGCAATCCAGGACTACGCCGAAGCCTAGCGTTTTTCGGTGGGGCGGGAATACTGCGGTCACGGCATCGGTCGCGTGTATCACGAAGACCCGCAGGTGCTGCATTACTACAATCGCGCGAACGACAGCGTCGTGCTGCAGCCGGGCATGACCTTCACCATCGAGCCGATGATCAACGAGGGCACGCGGCATACGCGCTTGATGCCCGACGGCTGGACGGTGGTGACCAAGGACCGCCGACTGTCGGCGCAGTGGGAACACACCGTGGCCGTGACCGAGGACGGCGTCGAAATTCTGACGCGCTTGCCCGGCGACGATAACGACCTCTGACGATGACGTCCGCAGCCGAGCCCTCGTCTGCGAAGGATGCCGCGCCGACTTCCGTGCCGACGTCTGCGCCGACGCCCGTGTCGACGACGCCCGTGCCGATGACATCCGTGCCGACATCCGCACCATCGTCGGCATCGACCATTCCGCCGTCGCTCGATGGCGATGCGGCCTGGGCTGCGGCCGCTCGCGCCGAACTCGCGCAAAGCGATGCGCGTTTGGCCAAACGGTTCGATCAAGGCGAGATCGTCGACCGTTTGGTCGCGCTGCGCGCGCGCGCGGTCGACGACATCGTTCGCAACGCATGGGGCCGCTGTTCGCTCGACGACAGCGGACTGGCGTTGTTCGCGGTCGGCGGTTACGGACGCGGCGAGCTGTTTCCGCAATCCGATATCGATGTGCTGGTGCTGGCCGAACCCGAAGCGCAAGACGCGCAGAGCGAGGTGTTATCGCGATTCTTCGCGATCTTGTGGCACGCCGGTCTCGCCATCAGCCAATCGGTGCGCTCGCTGTCGCAATGCACTGAGGCGGCGTCCGATCAGACCGTACTGACGGCCTTGATCGAAGCGCGGCCGCTGGTCGCGGACGAAACCGAACACACGGCGTTGCGCGCGGCGATCGCGCCGGAAAAGGTCTGGCCGCCGCGCGAGTATTTTCTCGCCAAGCTCGAAGAACAGCGGCAGCGGCATGCGCGTTTCGGCGACACCTCCGACAATCTCGAGCCGAATCTGAAAGACGGTCCGGGCGGTTTGCGCGATCTGCACACGCTCGGTTGGTTGGCGCAGCGCAGTTTCGGCATGCGCGAACTCGAACCGTTGATCGGCCTGGGCCAATTGGGCGCCGACGAAGCGGTGGGCCTGGATCGCGAGCGGCGTGCGCTCGGGCGCCTGCGCTACGGCTTGCATCTGGTCGCCGGTCGCCGCGAAGAGCGCTTGCGTTTCGATCACCAGAAAACCCTCGCCGCGCGTCTGGGGCACCTCGATCAAGCCGACACGCTGGCGGTCGAGCAGATGATGCAAGGGTTCTATCGCAGCGCGGCGATCGTGCGACGCGTCGGTGATCGCTTGCTGCAGCGCTTCGAGGAACATTTCGAAGGCGTGGGCGAGCCCGAACCGCTGAACGAGGCGTTCGAAGCACGACGCGGTTATTTGGCCGCGCGCGATCCCGATTGGCTGCTGCGCGATCCGGCGCATGTCCTCGCTTTATTCGCCACCTGGGCGGCGCATCCCGGGCTGCGCGGGCTGCATTCGCAAACGGCCCGCACGCTCGCCAGCGCCTTGCGCGGTATTCCCGCCTACGACGATGCCGCGCCGGCGTTACGCGAGGCTTTCGTCGGCCTGATCCGCGGCCCGCAGCCGGTGAAAACCTTGGAGCGCATGGCGCGTCTGGGCGTGCTGGGTCGATGGATCCCCGCGTTCGCGCAGGTCTCCGGGCGCATGCAGTTCGATCTGTTCCACGTCTACACCGTCGATCAACACACGTTGGCGGTGCTGCGCAATCTCGCGATTTTCGCCAACGACACGCCGGACGAACGTTTCTCGGTGGCGAACCGGGTCTGGCCGTCGCTGCGCAAGCCGGAACTGCTGTTGCTCGCCGGTCTGTTCCACGACATCGCGAAAGGCCGCGGCGGCGATCATTCCGAACTCGGCGCGGTGGACGCGCGCGAATTCTGTCTCGCGCACGGCTTGTCGGAGCCGGACGCCGCGTTGGTCGAATGGCTGGTGCGCAAACATCTGCTGATGTCGGTCACAGCGCAGAAACAAGACATCACCGACCCGGACGTGATCCATCGCTTCGCCACCGAGGTTGCCGATCGTCAGCGTTTGGATCATTTGTATCTGTTGACCTGCGCGGATATCGCCGGTACCTCGCCGAAACTCTGGAATGCCTGGAAAGACCGTCTGCTCGCCGATCTGCATACCGCGACGCGCTTCGCGCTGCGTCGCGGCCTGGAACATCCGGTCGCGGCCGCGGAACATCGCGCCGAGCATCGCGATAAAGCGCGAATGTTATTGCGCGAAGCCGGTTACGACGAAGCGACCATCGATGCGCTGTTCGCGCGGATGCCGGACGATAATTTCCTGCGCAGCCGGCCCGATCAGATCGTCTGGCAGGCGCAGGCGCTGCATGCGACGCCCGAAGAAGAGATGGTCGGCGGCAAGATGGTGATCGCGGTGCGGCCGATGCTCGGCTCGTCGGGCGGCTACGAAGTCTTCGTGCACGGGCGCGACCGCGACGGCCTGTTCGCGGCGATCGTGATCACGCTCGATCGCGTCGGCGTGGCGATTCAACAGGCGCGCGCGCTCGATGGCCCGCAGCGCACCATCTACGACAATTTCCAGGTGCTGCCGCAGCAGCCGCTGTATCCGCCGCCGGTGGAGCAGGTCGAGGCCAGTCTGCGTCGCGCGCTTTCCGGCCCGCTCGATCGCTTGCTGCCGTCGCGACGCGCGCAGCCGCGGCATTTGCGCCATTTCCGCATCGCGCCGAAGATCGCGTTCGAGACCACCGAAGACGGCAGTCGCACGCGGCTGAGCCTGATTTGCACCGACCGCCCCGGCTTGCTCGCCGATATCACCCACACCCTGCGCCATCAGCGCGTGCGCGTGCACGACGCCCGCATCGGCACGTTCGGCGAGCGCGCCGAGGACGTGTTCCTGCTCAGCAGCCGCGAAGATCGCGCCCTGGCGCCTGAAGACGCCGAGCGCTTGCGCATCGCGCTGGCGCAGGCGTTGGAGATCGCGAAGGCCTGAACGCCTGCGTGCGTTGGCGCACCTTGCGCGAGCACGTCGCATTCGCGCGTAAAATCCGGGATCGGCCGCAACCACCACCATCGCCCACCCCACCAGAACAGCGAAGACCATGCCACACGACGACCATATCGCTTTGCGCGCCACGATCGAAAGCGCGTGGGAACGCAGCGCCGAACTGACCGCCGACGAGATCGAATCCTCGCTGCGCCCGGCGGTGGATCGCGCCGTCGCGGGTCTGGAAGCCGGCGAATTCCGCGTCGCCGAGCCCGATGGACAGGGCGCGTGGCGGGTCAA
>JADZBF010000317.1 GCA_020852215.1 Lysobacter sp.
CGATCATCGCGCCGAGCGGCAGGTGATCGGCGATCGCGTGGCCTTGTTCGCGCAATTCGCGGTGCACCGAGGCCATCAGTGCGCGCACGGCGACGATTTCCTCGCGACCGCTCACCCTCGGCACCAGCACGCGCACCGGCCCGTAGCTGGAGGCGCGCAGGATCGCGCGCAGTTGCGCGCGGAACAGATCGCTGCGGCTGAGCGATAAACGCACGCCGCGCAGGCCCAACGCCGGGTTGGGTTCGTCGGTCAGCGCCAAACCGGTCCCGTCGGCTTTATCCGCGCCGATGTCGAGCGTGCGGATGGTGACGGTGCGGCCGGTCATGCCCAGCACCAGATCGCGATAGGCGCGGAATTGCTCTTCCTCGTCCGGCAGCGTGCGACGCAGGGCCACCGGGCGGTTCATGAACAGAAATTCGGTGCGATACAGGCCCACGCCCGCGGCGCCCAGCGCATGCGCTTCGGCCACGTCTTCGCGCGATTCGGCGTTCGCCCAGAGTTTGATGTCCACGCCGTCGCTGGTGCGCGTGGCTTCACGTCGCAGGCGATGCAGTTGTTTACGCTCGCGCGCGTATTCCTGCACACGCGTGCGATGCGCGCGCAGGTCGTCGGCGTTCGGTTCCAGAATCACCAAACCGATGGCGCCGTCCACCACCAGCACGTCGCCGTCGTTCACGCGCTGCAACGCATCGGAGGCGCCGACCACCAGCGGGATATGCAGGCTGCGCGCGAGAATCGCGCTGTGCGACAGCGGACTGCCGCCGGCCGTGACCACCGCCATCACGCCCTGCGTGTGCAACTGCGCCAGTTCCGACGGCGCGACGTTGTCGGTGACCAAAATATCGCCGGCGATGCCCTCCAGATCGGCGTCGCGTTGATGCAGCGCCGCGTGCAGCCGGCCGACCACTTGGTCGATATCGTCGATGCGGCTACGCAAATACGCATCGTCCATCCCCGCGAACACCGCAGCGATGCGGTCGCGTTGCAGGCGCAGTGCGTAGTCCGCGGTGTAGCGGCCGGTACGGATCAATTCGTCCAGGCCGGCCAACAGTTCCGGGTCGTCCAGCAGCAGCGCATGCAGATCGAGGAATTCGCCGACCTCATGCGCCAGCGCGCCGTGCAGCCGGTCGCGCAACGCGTGCATTTCGCCGCGAACGGTCTCGATCGCCGCGTGCATGCGGCCGATCTCGGTCTCGATTTCTTCGGCCTCGATCCGCGCTTCGTCCACATCCAACGCATGCGGTAACCGCACGCGCGCCCGGCCGAGCGCGCTGCCGCGCGAAACCCCGTGTCCGGACAGATCGCGGCGCACCTTGTCAGCTATCCTCGTCGAAGCGGCGCTCGAACAGCGCGGCGAGCGCGTCGATCGCGGCCTGGGCGTCTTCGCCCTCGGCGCGCACGATCACCTGGCTGCCTTGGCCGGCAGCCAGCAGCATCACGCCCATGATGCTTTTCGCGTTCACTTCGCGGCCCTTGGCGGCGATGGTGATGCTGGCCTTGAACGGCGCCGTGGTCTGCACGAGTTTGGCGGTGGCCCGCGCGTGCAGGCCGAGACGATTGGTGACGGTGAGTTCGCGTTCGATCATGGGTCGATTCCGCACGAGGCGGCGAGAAAGGAAGAGGGAGAGCGACGCCGCCGCGGACAGTCGCACGCGCGAAACGAGCCGGCGCGAAACGAGCCTGTCGCGACGCAACCGAAACGCGGGTCGCGAACGTCGGTACGACGCTCGAAGCGGGCGCGATCAGCCGTCATCGAAGATGGCTCCGTTGCGCGCGCCGGCGGCCGCCACGGCGGGCAGTTCGTCCAGCGGCATCTCGGCGTAGTTCATCACCCGCAGCAGCATCGGCAAGTTCAGCGCCGACACCCGGCGCGTCGGCGTGCCCAGGCGCGCGACCCGCGCCGCGAGATTGCTGGGCGACGCGCCGAACAGATCGGTCAGGATCAATACGCCCTCGCCGCCGTCCACCCGACGCAGCGCCGCGCTCGCCTGCGGCAGCAGCGCGTCGAGATCGGCGTCGAACGGCACCTCGAACGCCTCGGTCTTCAGCGGCAATTGACGCAACAAACGCGTCGCCACCTCGACCAGAGCGGGGCCGAGGCCCGAGTGCGTGATGAGCAGAATCCCGACGGCCATGACGTCAACTTAGCAGACCGGGATGACGCGCCGGAAGCGGTCGCGCGTCTTTTAGTGCAGGTTTTCGTCCAACACCGCATGAAACAGCGCGTTGAGGCCGGGCAGGGCGCTGGGTTTGCGCTCGACCGCGGGCTGTATCGCCTCCAATCGCGCGAGTTGCTCGGTCGCGAAGTCGCCGATGACCGGGATCGGGTCGCCGACCCAGCTTTCGGGCGCGGCGCGTTTGCGGGTCAGCAGATCGTCGATGGCCGCGCGCAGGTCGGGGCGGTCGTCGATGAGGTGCAGCAGTTTGTCGAATTCGATCGGTGCGGGCGTCGCATAGCGTTCCAGCCACAGCACCGCGAGCAGCGGGCGCAGCGCGTAGAAATACTTTTTCAACGACACCTGCGGCTCGCGCAAGTAGGCGCGTTCGGTGTTCTTGGCCATGCTGCGGTAGTGGTACATGCCGCTTTCCACCGAGTAGGCCTGCGGCAGCAAGGCGCGCGCGCCCGCGCCGAAACCGCCGCGCTCGATGTAGCGGATCGGCGATTGCACCCATTCGACGAAGGCTGGATTCGATTTCCAGAAAAGCCGCAACGCCTTGCGCAGATCCCAGCCGTTGAGGTCGATGTCGTCGACGATGGGGTATTCGATCACGTCGCGGCGTTCCTCCAAATCCACCGCCTGATACCAGCGCGGTTCGCGGGCGTAGATGAAACGCACGTCGTAATCGGAATTGGGCGAAGCGAAACCCCAGGCGCGGCTGCCGGATTCCACGGCGAGCAGAATGCGCACGCCGTGTTCGGCTTCGGCGCGCGCAAGGCGTTGGAGGATGTCGGCGTGGACATCGGCGGGGATGGCGGGGTGGCTGGGCGGCGCGACGTTGTGCGAGATCATGAACGCTCCGGTGTCGCGAAGACGGTGATTTCCTCGCGATCGTGATAAAGCTGTTTCGCGCGAATCGTCAGCGGTTTGCCGGCTTGCGTCTCGAAGCGTTCCAGGCATAGCCGGGTTTCCTGCCAGCGTTTTTTCATCGGCAGTTTAAGGTTGAAGATCGCGTGTCGGCACCAGCCTTCGCGGAACCATTCGGCCATGCGCGCGGCGACGCGGCTGGGTTGTTCGACCATGTCGCAGACCATCCAATCCAGCGGTTTCGCGGGATGCCAAGCGAAGCCGTCGGCGCGCAGATGTTGGACGAGGCCGGTTTCCATCACATGCGGGCGCAGCGGGCCGTTGTCGATCGCGGTCACATGCAGTTTGTGTCGGGTCAGCACCCAGGTCCAGCCGCCGGGTGCGGCGCCGAGGTCGGCCGCGCGCATGCCTTCGCGCAATAGTCGCGCGCGTTCGTCGCCGGTCAGCAGTACCAACAGCGCTTCTTCGAGTTTGAGCGCCGAACGCGACGGCGCATCGGCGTGCATTTTCAAGCGCGGCACGCCCATGGGCCACGGCGCGCTGTCGCGTATGTCGCTTTCGGCCAGGAAGGCGTGATCGCCGGCGACGAAGCAAACATGCAGACGGGGCAGACGGTCGTTGTCCTGTGCGGTCAGCAGGCCGGCTTTGCGCAGCGTCGGCCGTAACGCGTTGCCGAAGCTGCGCGCGAGTCCGGCGAGCGGTTTCGCGTCGTCGCTGTCGGGGTGTTCGACGGTGAGCGTGCCGAATCGGGATTGTGGGAGGGCCGGAAGGCCCGATCCAAGCTGCGGCGAATCTCTATCGGGCCTTCCGGCCCTCCCACACATCTCATCCAACGCTTCGAGCATCGGCGCGATGCGATCTTTCGGGTCGAGGTCGCACAGCTCGGCGATCAGGCGCAGTTTCTGCCGCGCGAAGATCAGCTCGGAAAACGGCAGCGCGCGCGCGAGCGCATCGCTGTCCTCGCCCAGGAACAAGGCATACCCGGTGTTGCGCTCGGCGCGTGCGTAACCTGCGAGCCCCGCGTCGGCGGCGCGCTCGGTCAATTCGGCGGCCAGTTCGGGTTCGAAGCCGGCGCGGCAGTAGCAAAGCAGGCCTTGGTCGCTCATGGGGTTCCGTTGCGCGGGTATCGAATGCGGATCTCGGACGGGCTCAAGCCCGCGATTGCGACTCGCCCA